>JAGWRY010000068.1 GCA_028869495.1 Elusimicrobiota bacterium
ATCAAGGCACCGTCCGCACCAGCCAGTTCCACCTCGCCCCCTGGCAGGTCCTGGAGGACGGCTCCAGCCCCGTCGTCCTCGACGCCGACCCGTCCAGCCCCGCCGCGGTCGAGAAGGCCCTGCGCGCGCTGGTGGACCAGAATCCCGGCAAGTACGGCGCGGCCAGCGGCCAGATGGCCAAGGTCTCCGTCAACGTCCTCCCCGCCGTCCAGCCCGGGCAGGCGCCCAGCATCCTGGCGGTGTTCCGCCAGTGGGCCCAGGGCGTCGACGTCGACGGCTCCCCGTACTACCTGCTCGTGGACGGCGCCAGCCTCGCCTTCCACATCAAGGTCTTCGACGGCAAGCCCGTGGTGATGGGCTCGGAAGGCCGCCTCGCCCCCGGCGTCGACCCGGCCATCATGAAGCCGGGCTACACCGACGACGAGCTCCTCGCCCTGGCCGCGAAGCGCCTGCAGTCCCCGCCCGACGCCGCGCCCGGCTCCGACCAGGCCCGCGGCCCCTCCGGCCTGCTCGACCGCCTGCTCGGCGTCGTCGGCATGGCCCGCCGCCGCCGCGCCCCCGGCGGGAACCCCTCCCTGCCGCCGCCGACCTTCCTGTCGCGCGTGATCACCAACCAGCTCGACGGGACCTTCCGCGCGATCAACCTCTATCAGGCCCAGGACCTGCGCGGCCAGCCGCTGATCGTGGCCGTGGACGTCCACGACGGGAAGGCCTTCGCCTTCAGCGCCCAGGACCTGCGCACGCACCTGATCTCGGACCTGAAGGCCGTCTCCGGCGTCGCCGTCGGCCGAGGCACCACGATGACCCCGTCCGGCGACGACAACGGACCGATCGGACCGATCGCCCTGCCGCTGACCAACGTGTACGACGAGAACGGCAAGGTCGTCGCCGTCACCGACGAGCAGGGACGCTTCACGATCCCCGACGACGGCCGCGGGACGCCCCGCAAGTTGACGATCAAGCTGGAGTCCCCGTTCGTCCCGTTCGTCAAGGACGAGGACGCCGCCAAGACCGGCGCCCCGGTCCAGGTCACCGTGACCGCCGTCCCCGGCCAGGCCCTGACCGCCGCCCTCAACCCCGTCAGCGCCGACCCCGAGCTCGCCGCCAACATCGTCGGCTACGTCGGCTACCTCCAGCACCAGATCTGGCTGAAGGGCCTGCCCGGCATGAACGACCCGCGCATGGACTCGCCGCTCGCCGGCGGCGTGCGCGTCAACGGCCACGACCAGCCCGGCAACGCCTACTACAACCCGGCCAACGACAGCGTCAACTACATGGCCGCCGCCGTCCTGACCGTGCGCGGCCCGAACGGCCAGCCGGTCAAGCTCTCGGTCGAGAACACCGCCAAGCAGTCGATCGACTACCACGAGGTCACGCACCGCCGCGTCCAGCGCTTCTCCCAGCTGGACCTGACCGACGCGCAGACCGCCTCGCCGGCCTACCGCTTCGTCAAGTGGACGATGAACACGATCATGGGCTCCGACGTCAACGAGTCGATCGCCGACTTCGTCTCCGACTCGATGCGCGACAACCCGATCATCGGCCAGGACTTCTTCATCAACCCGCCCGCCGGCCGGCCGACCTACATCCGCGACGCCCGCGACAAGACCCCGTACGACCCGCAGAACCCCGACCCGCACAACGGCGTCGCGGTCCAGTCGATGTGGGCCCTGCGCGAGAGCGGCTTCGTCGCCTCGCTCGGCGACGCCGCCGGCAAAGCCTACGCGAACGCGATGATCCCGCTGATCATCATCGGCCAGCCGCTGAATCCCGTCAGCCTGCTCCTCCACCTGATCCTGTGGGACATGCGCGCCGACGGCCGCAGCCCGTTCGCGGACCTGATCCGCCGGATCGCCAGCCAGGACCACGGCATCGACCTGCCGGCGGTGCCGGCGGCGCCGAACGTCCGCCCGAACTCCTGAGCCCCGCCGCTCAAACGGTCCGTCCGACGGCGAAGTACAGCGCGATCCCGAACAAGAACGCGGCGTAGCCGATCCCGAGGAATCGGGCCGTGAACGCCGCGCGCGCCTTCGGGCTCTTGCCCGCGACGTAGAGCTTGTAGGCGATCAGGTTCGCCAGCGACCCCGCGAGACTTCCGAAGCCGCCCACGTTCGCGCCCCACAGCAGGGCGTTCCACCGGGTCGTCAGCTTGGCGAAGAGAAGAGCCGCCGGCACGTTGCTGATGAACTGACTGGCCAGGGCCGAGGCGAGGAACACGCTCCCGGCGCGCTGCGGGCCGGAGGCCAGCAGGTGCCGGACGTTGTCGGCGAAGCCGAAAAAGCACAGGAACGTGAGCAGAAGCGCGTAATCCACCCGCAGGCTGCGGCGGTCGAACGCGAGCGCGTAGACGAAGACCGCGCCCGCCGCCGCGACGGGGAGCACGCGGAGCACCGCGAGCGCCGCCAGGCCGAGCAGCATCCCGTAGACGTAGGCGCGCGGCTGCGCGCGCTCCGGCTCCGGCGCGGGCGCCGCGGGCACGGCGCGCTCGGGGACCAGGACGAGCGCGGCCGGGATCAGCAGGATCAGATACGGGAGCGAGAATTCGGCCATGGCGGCCAGAAAGCGGAGCGGAGCGATGCGGTAGTACCAGTAGAGGAACAGGTTCTGGGGGTTGCCGAAAGGCGTCAGCGCCGAGCCGGCGTTGGCGGCCAGCGCCTCCAGGATCACGAGCAGGTCCCGGCGCTCGACGTCGAGCGCGAGCGTCAGGGGCACGAGGACGATCAGGGCCGCGTCGTTCGTCAGCAGCATCGACAGGAAGAACGCGGCCAGCGTCAGCTTGAGCGGGATCGCGCGCCCGCGCTCCAGCGCCCGGGAGAACCTCGCGACGAGGCCGCAGTTCTCGAGGCCCTTGACCGCCACGAACAAAGCGAACAGCAGGAACACGACCTCCAGTTCCGGCCGCGTCGGGCGCGGGAGCCTCCCGACGCGGACGGAGGTCAGCAGAAGGCCGGCCGCCGCCGCGAGCAGCAGCCATTCCTCCGCCAGGGAATCGAGCGAGGCTTTCATCCGCGTCAGGATAACCGTCTTTTCCCCGCGAAGCAAGAGAGCGCGCCCGTCTTCATTGACGCGACCGAGACGATGCGCTAACATCGGAGGATGATGATTCCCGCGCTCCTGCTCGCCGCGCTCGCGGCGCGGCCCGCGTCCGCCGACGAGCTTCTCGCCCATCGCCCGAAGACGGCGATCGTCGACGAGGTCGTCGAGCTGCGCCCGGCGGCCGGCCGCCACTTCAACGTCGAGGCGCCGCAGTCCTGCGACGGGCGGCGCCCGCTGCAGGTCCTGCCGCGGCGCCTGCGCTGCCAGCTGACCCGCCCCGGGAAGATCCCGATCCTCGTCAGCGTCTGCGACGACAAGGAGACGATGTGCCGCCAGGAGCGATTCACCGTCGACGTGCGCGGCGTGCCGCGCGCCGCGGCGAAGGCCTCCCCGATGCTCGCCGCCCCGAAGGGCGGCGACCTCGCGCCGCCGGGCTTCCTCGACAACGCCCCGGCCGAGGCCCTCGCGCGCGCGCGCCGCAGCGGCAAGCTCCTGCTGATCGACTTCTACGGCATCTGGTGCCCGCCCTGCAACGACCTCGACGAGCACGCGTTCCCGACTCCGGAGTTCCGGGCCGCGGCGAAGGGCTTCGTCCTCGTCGCCCTCGACGCCGACGCGCGCTCCTCGTACGCGTGGAAGTCCCGCTTCAAGGTCGGCGGCTACCCGACCCTGATCGTCGCCGACTCCCGCCTGCGCGAGATCGGGCGCGTCGTCGGCTACCGCTCCGGGCCGGCGCTGGCGAAGTTCCTACGCGCGCAGGAGGCCCTGCGCGACGAGCCGGTCGCCGACGCCGCCCGCCTGGCCCGCGCCGGCGGCCCTCAGGCCACGCCGGCGCG
>JAGWRY010000069.1 GCA_028869495.1 Elusimicrobiota bacterium
GGTCGCGTAGAGAAGGCAGCGCGAGGTCTCGACGCCGGTCGCGCAGTCGGCGAGCATGTGCTGGATCGCCTGGAAGCTCGAGATCGGCTGGCCGAACTGCTTGCGCTGGCGGATGTAGGCGACGGTCTCGTCGAGCGCCCCCTGCGCGATGCCGAGCGCCTGCGCCGCGATGCCGGGGCGCGAGCAGTCGAAGGTGGTCTGCGCGGTGAAGAGGCCGTAGCCCTCCTTGTACAGGAGGTTCTTCTTCGGGACGCGGCAGTTCTGGAAGGCGAGCTCGTAGGTGGGGTTCGCGCGGATGCCCATCTTGTGCTCCTTCTTGCCGAAGCCGAAGCCGGGGGTCCCCTTCTCGACGATGAACGCCGAGATCCCGCGCGCGCCGCGCGCCGGATTCGTCGACGCGAAGACGACGTAGGTCTCGGCGACCTCGCCGTTCGAGACGAACGACTTCACGCCGTTGAGCACGTAGTGGTCGCCGTCGAGCTTCGCGGTCGTCCTCGTCGCGGTCGCGTCGGAGCCGGCGCCGGGCTCGGTGATCGAGAACGCGGCGAGCTTGCGGCCGGCGGCGAGGTCCGGGACGTACTTCGCGCGCTGCTCGGCGCTGCCGAGCAGCATGATCGGCAGCGAGCCCAGGCCGGTGGCGGCGAAGGCCAGCGCGATGCCGGCGCAGACGCGGGAGAACTCCTCGACGACGAGGACCTGCTCCAGCAGGCCTCCGCCGAGGCCGCCGTAGGCCTCCGGGAGGTAGACGCCGTAAAGGTCGGCCGCCGCCATCTTCTTGACGACCTCCCACGGGAACGTGCCGTCGGCGTCGTGCTTCTCGCGGACGGGCTTGATGTCGCGCAGCGCGACCTGGCGGGCGAGGGCCCGGATGTCTTCCTGCGTCTCGGTGAGCTCGTAGTCCATGTCAATCTTCTCCAGATTTCATCCGGCCGAGGGCGTCGCGGGCCGCGGCCTGCTCCGCCTCCTTCTTGTTCTTGCCGGTCCCCCGTCCGAGCTCGCGGGGGCCGATGCGGACCAGGACGGAGAAGGTCTTGTCGTGGTCCGGCCCCGCCGCGGACGTCGTCTCGTAGGTCGGGGGCGTCTTGTGCTTCTTCTGCAGCACCTCCTGGAGGCGGCTCTTGTGGTCGGTCTCCAGGAGGCTCCGGTGCTTGCGCGCGCACCAGGCGCGGACGAACTTCGCCGCCGCGTCGTAGCCGCCGTCGAGGTAGATCGCCCCGATGACGGCCTCCAGCGCGTTGGCCAGCAGGCTCTGACGGGTCCGCCCGCCGGTCGACTCCTCGCCGACGCCCAGGTACAGGTGGGCGCCGACTCCGATCTCCTCGGCCCAGGCGGCCAGGCTGGGCCGGGAGACCAGAAGCGACTTCTTCTTCGACAAAGCGCCCTCGGGCTCCTCCGGATAGCCGGAGTACAGCTCGTGGGCAACGACGGCCGCGAGGATGCTGTCGCCGAGGAACTCGAGCCTCTCGTTGTCGGCGCCGGTCCCGCTCTCGCTGGCGAACGACTTGTGCGAGAGCGCCTGCTTCAGCAGGGTCGGATCCCGGAAGCGGTACCCGATGACCGCCTGGAGAGGCTCGGCCACGGCCTGGGCGTCCTTACTTCTTCGCGTGGGCCTGGATGTAGTCGATCGCCTGCCCGACGGTCTGGATCTTCTCGGCCTGCTCGTCCGGGATCTCGGTGTCGAACTCCTCCTCGAGCGCCATCACCAGCTCGACGGTGTCGAGGGAGTCGGCGCCCAGGTCGTTGACGAAGTGGGCGTTCGGCGTGACCTCGGCGGCGTCCACGCCGAGCTGCTCGACGATGATCTGCTTGACGCGGTCCGCGATGTTGGCATCAGCCATGGTTTGTGTTCTCCTGGATGTGTCTCACATGTATCCGCCGCCGTTCACATTCAGAACGTGGCCGGTGATGTACGACGACTCGTCCGACGACAAAAAGAGCGCGGCGCGCGCGATCTCGACGGGCTCCCCCATGCGGCCGAGGAGGATCTTCTCGAAGAGCTTCTTCTTCGCGTCCTCGGGGATCGCCTCGGTCATGTGGGTCTTGATGAAGCCGGGCGCGATGCAGTTCGCGGTGATGTTGCGCGACGCGAACTCGCGCGCGACCGACTTCGTCATCGCGATCAGCCCTCCCTTCGAGGCCGCGTAGTTGGCCTGCCCGGCGTTGCCCTCCTCGCCGACGATCGACGAGATGCTGACGATGCGCCCGTAGTGGGCCTTCATCATCGGCCTGACGACCGCCTTCGTGAAGTTGAACGCGCCCTTCAGGTTCACGTTCAGCACGAGGTCCCAGTCCCCCTCGGACATCCGCATCATCAGGTTGTCCCGGGTGATCCCCGCGTTGTTCACCAATATATCAATTTTGCCCCACTTTTCCATCGTCGCCTTCACGACGGCCTCGCACTGGTCGTACTTCGAGACGTCGCAGGAGGCGCCGAAGGCGCCGTCCTTGCCGGCGGCGAGCGCGGCGGCCGACTTCTGCGCGAGGTCGGCGTTGACGTCGACGACGACGACCTTGGCGCCCTCGGCGGCGAAGAGCTCGGCGGTCGCGTAGCCGATCCCCTGCGCGGAGCCGGTGATGATGGCGACCTTGTCCTTCAGGCGCACTCCGGTGGTCGGGACGGGTAGAACCGCGGTCTCGGTGCTCATGACGCTCTCCTGGACGTAAAGATGAACCTCAAAATCAGACCCGCGCCGGCTGGGTCATCTCGTCGCGCGCGGCGGCCTCGCGCAGGGCCTCGATCATCCCCGAGCCCGCGGCCTTCGCCGCGGCGCGCAGGCCGTGCGCGACGGCGCGCGCGTTGCTGGACCCATGGCACACGACGGCCACGCCGCCGACGCCGACGAGCGGGGCGCCGCCGTACTCGTCGTAGCTCATCCGGCGCTTGACGCGCGCGAAGGGGCCGCGCAGGGCCAGCGCGGGCAGCTTGTACTTCCACTTCGCGGTCAGCTCCGCCTTCAGGAGGCCCACGACGGCCGCCGCGGTGCCCTCCATGGTCTTGATCAGGACGTTGCCGACGAAGCCGTCGCAGACGACGACGTCCGCCTTCCCGGCGGGGACGTCGCGGCCCTCGATCGAGCCGATGAAATTGAGCCCGGAGGTCTTCAGGTGCGGGACGGCCTCCTTGACGAGGTCGTTGCCCTTCCCGTCCTCCTCGCCGATGGTCAGGATGCCGACGGTCGGCTCGGGGACGCCGTAGAGGGCGCGGCAGAGGATCTCGCCCATCATCGCGAACTGGACCAGGTGCCAGGGCTTGCAGTCGACGTTGGCGCCGGCGTCGAGGAGGAGCGTCGCTCCCCGCGCGGTCGGGATCGGCGCGACGATCGCGGGGCGCAGGATCCCCGGGATGCGCTTCAGGTGCCACAGCGCCGCGACCATCGCGGCGCCCGAGTTGCCGGCGGAGACGAAGCCGGCGGCGCGGCCCGTCTTGACGAGCTCGGCGGCGACCATGATCGAGGCGCGCGGCTTCTGGCGGCAGGCGGCCGCCGGCTCCTCGTCCATGCCGACGGCGTCGGGCGCGTCGACGATCTCGAAGCGCGAGTCGCCGGCGACGCCGCGCTTGGAGAGTTCGGCCTCGATCTCGGCGGCCGGCCCCACCAGAACGGGCGCGACGCCGAAGGCGTTCGCGGCCTGGACGGCCCCGTCGATGTTCGGGGCCAGCCCGTGGTCGCCGCCGACGGCGTCGAGCGCGATTTTCAAGAGGCCGTTCTACTGCTGAGCGTCGCCCTCTCCGCCCTCGCCGCCGGAGGACTTCTTCTTCTTGGTCTTCGGCGGGCGGACCAGGATCCCGTTGTAGAAGCCGTCGGGGCTGATCGTGTGGGGCCGGTGCCAGCGCCCCTCCTTGTCCTTGCTCACGGCGACGGGCTCGAGCCGCCAGTTGGCGGAGCGGCGGCTGTCGCGGCGGGAACGGGTGTGCTTGCGCTTCGGGTTGGGCATGATCTTCCTCTATTTAAGTCGCGATGGAAAGGGATTTTAGCCTTTCCGGTGCCGCTTGGTCAATCGCGGACGGCGCGTTTCCTCGGCGGGCGGGGCGGCCTCCGCGTGGCCGCAGTCCGTGTCGTTGCGGTTCGCGCGGCAGACGGGGCACAGCCCCTTGCAGTCGGGGCGGCAGAGCGTCTTCATCGGCTCGGCGAGCGCGATCGCCTGGCGCACGTCCTCGGTCGCGTCGAGGGCGTCGGAGTCGAGCGGGGCCTCGGTCTCGACCTCCTCGCGCCAGGCCCCGTCCACGGGCTTGAGGCAGCGCGTGCACTCGAAGCGCCAGGTTCCTTTCGCGGTCGCCTCGAGGCGCGCGGTCTCGTCGACGGGATAGATCGTCCCCTCGACGGTCACGGGGCCGGTCAGCGTCCCCTCGCGCAGGACGCCCGCGAAGAGCTCGGCCGGGGCCACGGCCTTGAACGGCGTCGGGCCGTTGTCGCGCACCTCGTGCAGGGAGGCGCGCAGCGGGCGGCGGGGAGGCTCGGGAGGCATCAGCCGGCGATCTCTTCTTCCTTGAAGGTCGCGACGAGGCCGGCGGCGACCGCGTCCATGTCGGCGACGACGCCCTTCTGGGCGGCGGCGACGGCCTTGAGGTCGAGGGAGTCCGCGAGCGCGGCGCAGTCCCCGGCGGAGGCCCCGGCGACGAGCTCGAGGCCCTCGCCGGCGATCCACGACGCGGCGTGCGCGGCGTGGACGCGGCTCATCGCCTTCCAGACGGGCAGGCTGAAGGAGACCGCCTCCGACACCTCGCCCTTGGCGGCGGCGCGGCAGAAGGCGGCCGCGGTCTCGGCGTAGGCCATCAGCTCGCCGAGCTTCAGGTGGGCGATCTGGTGGGAGGTCAGCTTCTCGTCGTAGCAGGCCTTCAGCACGCGGGAGAGGTTCTTCAGGGCCAGCGCGGCGGACGCCGCGCCGACGTCGGCGCTCTTCTTGTGCAGGGCGTCCATCTCGTCGGCGGCCTTGTCGTAGTACCGGCCGTCGGCGTTGATGTTCGCCTGCCAGCGCTCGCGGAAGGTGGTCAGCTGGAGGATCTCGCTGGTGCCCTCGTAGATGCAGGTGATCTTGACGTCGCGCTTGAGCTTCTCGACGGGGAACTCGCGCACGTAGCCGTTGCCGCCGTAGGCCTGGATCGCGCTGTTGGCCGCGGCGTCGGCGGTATCCGAGGCCAGCATCTTGGCGATGGCGCCCTCGGTCTGCAGCCCCTCCTCGCCGCCGTCGATGCGGTGGGCGACCTCCTCGACGTAGGCGCGGCAGGCCTCCAGGCGCGCGGCGAACGGGACGATCAGCTTGTGCGTGAAGCCCTGCTTCGTGGACAGCGGCTGGCCGCCGACCCTGCGCTGCTGGCCGTAGCGGACCGCGTACTCGACGGCCTTCGTGCCGACGCCCAGCGCCATCGCGGCGACCATCAGGCGCGTATAGCCGAACACGGCCTGGGCCTGGCGCAGGCCCTTGCCCTCGACCTCGCCGATCAGGTTCTCGACGGGCACGAACACGTCCATCAGGTTGACCGGGCAGGTGTCGGAGAGGCGGATGCCGTGCTTGTCCTCGTGCTTGTCGTGGGACAGGCCCTTGGTCCCGCGCTCCATGACGAACCAAGAAACGCCCTTGGGAGCGCGGGCCAATATGGTGTACACGCCGGCGACGCCGCCGTTGGTGATCCACATCTTGCCGCCGTTGAGCTTGTAGCCGACGATCTTGTCGCCTTCCATCACGCGCTCGGCTTTGGTCTTCAGATGGAGCAGGTCGGAGCCGGCGGCGGCCTCGGTGGCGCCGTAGGCGACGTAGCAGGACTCCGCGGCGATCTTCTTGATCCACTTCTCCTTCTGCGCCTCGGTGCCGCCGACGAAGATCGGGTCCATGCCGAGGAAGGTCGCGAAGACGGAGGTGCAGATCCCCAGGTCGATGCGCGCAAGCTCCTCGCAGGCGCGGTAGATGTCGAAGGAGTTGCCCCCCAGCCCGCCGTACTTCTCGGGGATCATGATCAGGTTGCAGGCGACCTTCTCGGGGTCGTAGAGGTCCTTCATGATCTCGGCCGGGAAGACGTTCTCGGTGTCCAGCTCGATGAGCTTGGCGTGCGGGAGGTTCTTGCGGCCGTACTCCCGGATGGTCTCGACGACCATCTGGCGCGTCTCCTTGTCCAGCCCGACCATCCCGAGGCTCTCGGCGATGCCGCTCATGGTTGTCTCCTCGACTGCGAGAATTTCGTCCTCATCCTATAAAAACGGCGACCCGCTGAGGCCAGCATCATTTTTGCCGTGCCGCGGGCCGCCGCGTCAGAGACCTGCGGTCTCGCGCACGAAGTACGGGTTGATGTCCTTGAGGTCGTAGTAGATGCGGACCAGGATTTCGGCGAGCAGGCCCAGCAGGACCATCTGGAAGCCGATCAACAGGCAGAAGATCGAGATCTGGAAGAGCGGCTGGTCCTTGACGAAGACGCCCATGTAGAACTTCTTGTAGAGGGTGTACGCGCCGAAGACGACGCCCAATAGGCCCATGCCCACCCCCCCGCCGCCGAACAGGTAGATCGGCTTGCCCAGGTAGGAGTCCATGAACTTGACCGTCATGAGATCCAGCAGGACCTTGAACGTGCGCGTGATCCCGTACTTCGACACGCCGGCCGTGCGCGCGCGGTGGTTGACCGGCACCTCGGCGATGCGCGCGCCGAGGAAGCCCGCGAAGGCGGGCACGAAGCGGTGCATCTCGCCGTAGAGCCGCAAGGGCTTGAGGTACTGCGCCTTGTAGAGCTTGAGCGTGCAGCCGTAGTCGTGCAGCTCGACGCCGGTGATCTTCGAGATCAGCCCGTTGGCGATCATCGACGGAAGCTTCCGGTCGAGGAAGCGGTCCTGCCGGTCCTTGCGCCAGCCGCTGACCACGTCGTAACCCTCGTCGAGCTTCGCGATCAGTTTCGGCACGTCGCGCGCGTCGTTCTGCATGTCCGCGTCGAGGCAGACGATCAGCTCGCCCTGCGCGTGTTGGATGCCGGCCAGCAAGGCCGCCGTCTGACCCGCGTTGCGCCCCAGCCGCACCCCCTTGAAGCCGGGGTATTTCTTGGTCAGCCCCTCGATCATCTCCCAGGACCGGTCCCGCGAGCCGTCGTCGACCAGGAGAACCTCGAAAGGCTTGCCGAGCTTCGACAGCGCGCCGGAGACCTCGGCGCCGAGCGCCTCGAGGTTTTCTTCCTCGTTGTAGACGGGGATCAGGGCCGACAGGTAGAGCTTCTCGCTCACAGAAGGAGATTCTACCAAAGATGGGCCCCGGTCGCGGCTTCGGAGAGGCGTCGACTAACGATAACCACTGGCACCGGTGCTAGTGACGGCTATTTTCCCAGGTCAATCGAATTGACGATCCCATGTGATACGAACTGGAGGGAATCTCCTACCAAAGAAAGCGCAAGAAGCCCATAATGGCGATATGGGATAGTTGCTTTCGGTAAAATCGTCCTTGCGAGTTCCTCCCCGTCCCAGCCCAAGACGACTATGACCTGCCGTGCTTTCTTTGCATCGAATTCCTGACCCGCGAGGACGACATTGTTCCCGTTTGGGATGGCTCGCATGAATGAAATCGCGCCAAAACCGGGCTCAGAATATTCCCAAAGGAGGTGGCCGTCACGAATGCTGAAGCAATACACCGTGTTGCTCCCGTTGGACGCAGCGAGGATCTTCTGCCCGGTCTCATCAACGGCAAAGACATAGTCGCTCGCTAGAAGCCCGGTGTGGCGCCAGAGCAACTTCCCGGAGTCTGTGCTACGAGCTTGTAGTTCGGACGACCGTGATT
The DNA here is from genome assembly GCA_028869495.1 of Elusimicrobiota bacterium. Taxonomy (GTDB): domain Bacteria; phylum Elusimicrobiota; class Elusimicrobia; order UBA1565; family UBA9628; genus GWA2-66-18. The sequence goes on from JAGWRY010000069.1 coordinate 7,744, forward strand.
GCGAGGGGTTTTGATGATGCTGATGCCCCATCACGAACAACACTTTATCGTCTTTTGAGAAATGGAAGTGGTCGGTAACGATCCCGGGGACCTTTTGAAACAGCAGTCGGCCCGTATGATCGAAGAGCGCCACGGCGCTGTTGCTGCCGGCCCAGACGCTGAAGGCGAACAAATCGGAATCGCGTGAGAAATCTTGAGCACCTGGTTCTCCATAAATCCATGAAGAACTGTGAACGAATTCGGGAGTTAGGACCTCTTTGTTCATGATGCCGTGGTGGTTTATGAACACGGGCGGGTCACCATACATGGTTATGCATACTGCGTATTGACCATCTGGAGAGAGATAGCCGCCGGAGGGGCATCCATGAGCGGCCCAGAGTTCTTTGCCGCGGGAGTCAAAGACCGTCAGCTTTTCTCGCGTTCCTTTCCGGCAGCCACGTTCTCCGCACTCTATGCTCACTGAGACAAAGCGTCCATCGGGAGAATAGTCAGTGAAGATGGGCGTGTGCACCATGTCGAAGGGGGCGTGCGACACCACGCTGCCGTCAGGAGCGAGGAAATCCAGTCCGCTGGCCGTTTCCGCGATCATTCGCCGGTCTTGCCCGATGAACACATGGCGCGTCGCTGGCGGCAGCGGCTTGATCGCAGTTTTCTTCACCGACAAATGCCGGACCGGAGCAGCAAAAGCTGACGGTGCGGTGAACGTCGTTGCCAAGACCAGGCACGAGACGAACCGAAGTCTCCGCGCGGGGCCGCACGAGTTTCGCATCGCTCCTCCTCCCGTTGCAACGCAGGGTAACACCCATCTCCCAGCTAAGCAAGCCCAAAAAAAGGCCGGCGCTCCCTTTCGGGAGCGCCGGCGGATTGGGGTCGGTCGCGCGATCAGGCCGCGACGGCCGCGGCCCCCATGTTCTTGACGATCGCGGCGCCGAACTCGGAGCACTTGAGCTTCTTGGCGCCCGGCATCTGGCGCTCGAGGTCGTAGGTGACGGTCTTGGCCTGGATGGTGGCCTCCAAGCCCTTGACGATCAGGTCCGCGGCCTCCTGCCAGCCCAGGTGCTCGAGCATCATGACGCCCGAGAGGATCAGCGAGCCCGGGTTCACCTTGTCCTGGTTCGTGTACTTCGGCGCGGTGCCGTGGGTCGCCTCGAAGATCGCGACGCCGTCGCCGATGTTGGCGCCGGGCGCGATGCCCAGGCCGCCGACCTGCGCGGCGGCGGCGTCCGACAGGTAGTCGCCGTTCAGGTTCGTCGTCGCCAGCACCGAGTACTCGTCGGGGCGCAGCAGCAGCTGCTGGAAGGTCTGGTCGGCGATGCGGTCCTTGATCAGCACCTTGCCGGCCGGCATCTTGCCGCCGTGATCGTCCCAGAGCTCGGCCTCGGTCACGATCCGGTCGCGGAACTCGGTCTTGGCGACCTCGTAGCCCCAGTCGCGGAAGGCGCCCTCGGTGAACTTCTGGATGTTGCCCTTGTGGACCATCGTCACCGACGGCTTCTTGTGGCTGATCGCGTACTGGATCGCCATGCGCACCAGGCGCTTGGA
>JAGWRY010000070.1 GCA_028869495.1 Elusimicrobiota bacterium
CGGCGCGCCAGGACGCGCCAGGCGCCGCCGCCGACCAGGCGCCGCTCGAGCCGGAGCGCGAGGTCCGCGGGCAGGGTGCGGCGCGGGGCCGACGACAGAGCGAGCTTCAGGTGGCGCAGGGACGCGGCCTCGCCGCGGCAGTCCCGGCAGACGGCCAGGTGCGCGTCGACGCGCGCGCGGTCCTCGACCGCGAGGGCGCCGTCCAGGAACGCCGAAATCTCCTCGCCCGAAACGTGCTCGTTCATGACCTCGTGCCTCCGCGGCTCTCCAGCTCCTCGTACGCCTTCCTCAGGAGCAGGCGCCCCTGATGGATCCTCGACCGCACCGTCCCGACCGGGATCGCCATCACCTTCGCGATCTCGTCGTACGACAAACCCTCGATGTCGCAGAGAGCGACCGCCGACCGGTACGGCGTCGGCAGCGCCTTCAGCGCCTCCTGCACGAGGTCCGCGCTCTCCCGCCGGGACAGTTCGTCCGGCGGCAGCGGCGCGTCCTCCGGGAGGAGGTCCGCCCAGCCCGCGTCCTCGACCGGCGCGGGCGCGTCCAGCGACACGGTGCGGGCGTGCGAATGCCGCCGCATCGCGTCGAGGAAGACGTTGTGCAGGATGCGCAGGAGCCACGAATCGAACGGCCTAGATTGGTCGTACGAGTCCGAATGCTCCAGCGCGCGCGTGAAGGCTTCCTGCACGAGGTCCCTCGCGTCCGGTTCGTTGCCGGCCAGGCGATAGGCGAAGTTGTACGCCTTGTCGCCCGCCTGCGCGATCAATCCGGCGAACGCCTCGGCGTCCATCCTCTCCACCTTTATTACGGCCGGGCCCGGGATTTGGTTCGGGCCCGAGGGGCGTCCGGGTCCGTCGACAGGAGCCGCCGGGAGGCGGCCCGGCGCAGGGCCAGCGCGACCAGGGTCTCGACGAGCCGCGGGGTCGGGACCCCGGCCTCGCGCCACAGGCGCGGGTACATGCTGACCGGGGTGAAGCCGGGCAGGGTGTTGGCCTCGTTGAACAGGACGGCGCCGGTGTCGCGGCGGACGAAGAAGTCGACGCGGGCCAGGCCGTAGAGGTCGAGCGCGCGGAAGGCCGCCAGCGCGAGCGCGCGGACGCGCGCCGCGGTCCGCGCGGGGATCGGGGCGGGGACCAGCAGGCGCGCGCCGTCGGGGTCGAGGTACTTCGCGCGGTAGTCGTAGAACTCGGCGTTCGGGACGATCTCGGCGCAGGGCGAGGCCTTCAGCGCGAAGCGGCTCGCCCGCGGCGCCCAGGGGTCGCCGAGCACCGCGGTCTCGACCTCGCGGACCGGGACGCCCTTCTCGAGGACGGCCTTCTCGTCGTAGCGCAGGGCCTCGCGCAGGGCCTCGCCCAGCTCCCTCGGGGCCTTGACCTTGACGACGCCGACCGACGAGCCCATCCGCGCGGGCTTGACGAAGACGGGGTAGCCCAGGCGCCGCGCGGCCGCGGCGGCCTCGCGCGGGGTCCGCGCGACGGCCCACGGGACCTGCGGAAGGCCGGCCGAGGCGGCGACGCGCTTGGTCGCCTCCTTGTCCATCGCCGCGGCCGAGCCGTAGACGCCGCAGCCGACGTAGGGCGTTCCCGAGAGCTCGAGCAGGCCCTGGAGGGTGCCGTCCTCGCCCAGCGGCCCGTGCAGGACCGGGAAGACGCAGCCGCCGCGCCCGAGCGACCGGGTCAGGGTCCACGGGTCGAGGCGGCGCGCGCCGGCGCGCAGGCGGCGCAGGGCGGCTCCGCCGGCCAGCAGGGCCTCGGGGGTCTCGGCCAGCAGGCGGCGCGGGGCGACCTCGGCCCAGCTCCCGTCGAGGCCGAGGTGGACCAGGCGCACGCGGAAGCGGCGCGGGCTCAGGCTGTCGACGACGCAGCGCGCCGAGACGAGCGAGACCAGGCGCTCGGCGGAGCGCCCGCCGCAGAGAACGGCGACGACGGGGCGGCTCACGCGCCCCTCGGCGGCGAGGCCAGGGCCTTGGCGACCTTCGCGATCAGCTGGGCGAAGTTCAGGGGCTTGAGCACGTAGTCGTCGGCGCCGGCCGCGAAGGCCTCGTCGATCTCCTTCGTGACGCTCGCGGCGGTGCACATCAGCACCTTCATCGGGGCGGTCTTCGGGTTGCGCCGGATCGCCGCGACGAGCTCGAGGCCGCTCGCGCCGGGCATGTTGCGGTCGACGATCGCCAGGTCGACGCTCTTCTTGCGCAGGACCTCGAAGGCCTGGGCGGCGTCGGCGGCCAGCAGGAGCTCGTGGCCCTCGGGCGAGAGGACCTCGCGGATCAGCTCGCGGATCGACTCCTCGTCGTCGACGATCAGGATGCGCGCCATGGCCGCATTATAGCGCTCGGCGGTGACGCGCGCCAGGGGGCGCGGGCGGCGGACGGATTCGCGCGGGCCGGCGGACGGCGACGCCGTCGTCGGGACCGCGCGCCATTGAGGCGCGCTTAGCCTCGCTCGGCGGCTGACGGCGGAATAAAGGATTTGACGCCGTCCTCGCTCGAAATCCCGACGACGGCGTCGCCGTCCGCCTCCTCAGGAACTCCATCTGCGCGCCCGCGGTCGTCGCACGAGGCGTCGCGGCGCTCTCTCGCCGTTCCGGGGGGCAGACCAGCCGCCCGGCCGCGTCCCCGCCCGGATTTGGTCGGCGCGCGGCCGTCGGCCCAAGGGCCGCGCAGGGCTTCAATCGTCGGCAGAGACCGCTAAGCGGCGGTCGAACCGCCGCGGTCCGGGCGGGGACGCGGCCGGGCGGCGTCCCCGCCCGGGGGCGCCGCGCGGGTCAGGTCGGCGAGGCCTGCAGGAGTTGGAGCACCTTCTTGACGAAGGCGTTCTTCTCGAACGGCTTGAGCATCACGTCGTGCGCGCCGGCCTCCCGCGCGCGCTCGACGGCGTCCGAGTAGCCGGTCAGGACCAGCACCGGGACGCGCTCCGCGTCGGGCAGGCGGCGCAGGCGCGAGAGGACCTCGTAGCCGTCCATGCCGGGCATCATCAGGTCGAGGATCACGAGGCTCGGCGGGGCGTCCTTGATCTTCTCGAGGGCCTCGAAGCCGGAGTGCGCGGTCAGGACCTCGAGGTTGCGGCTGACGCCGGCCAAGAACAGCATCAGGACCTCGACGAGGTCCGGATTGTCCTCGACGATCAGCACGCGCTTCTTGCTGAGTTCGCCGGCGGACTCGACGACCGACGACGGGGCGTTCGGGGAGCAGACCGGCAGCTCCAGGCGCGCGGTCGTGCCGGTGCCGGCGCCCTGGCTCTCCAGCCAGATGCGTCCCGAGTGGTGCTCGACGATCTCCTTCGACAGCGGCAGGCCCAGGCCCAGCCCCGGGTACTCGCGGGTGGGGCCCTGGTTGGCGGCGAAGAAGCGCTCGAAGACGTGCGGCATCACCTCGGGCGGCACGCCCGGCCCCTGGTCGGAGACCGACAGCTGGATCTTGCCGTTCGTCGGCTCGAGCGCGACCTTCAGCGCGCCGCCGGCCGGGCTGAACTTCGTCGCGTTCGACAGCAGGTTGTCGACGACGTCGCCGAGCTTCTCGGCGTCGGCCAGGACCCAGGCCGGCCCCTGGCCGAGCTTCGCCTCGAGCGCGAGCTTCTTGCGGCGGATGTCCTTGCCCGCGCGCTCGAGCTGGGCCGTCGCGAGGGCGCGCAGGTCGACGGGCTTGAGCAGCATCGGCGTGCTGCCCTCGCGGACCTCGCGGATGCGCAGGATGTTGTTGAGCGTCGCCATCAGGCCCTCGGAGCGCTCGATGATCGAGGTCAGCGCCTTCTGCTGAGCCTGGCTCAGGGGCCCGAGGCTGCCGTCGCGCATCGTGTTCGCGTAGCCGATGACGACGGTCAAGGGCGTGCGCAGCTCGTGGCTGACGTTCGCGATGAACTCGTTCTTCATCTGGTTGACCTGGCGCAGCTCCATGTTCTGGTTGACCAGGTCGCGGATCTCGACGACGCGGCGCAGCAGCTGTCCCAGGTCGGCGGCGCGCAGGTCCTTGTGCGTCAGGTAGTCCATCGCGCCCTTCTTCATCGCGGCGACGGCGATCTGCTCCGAGCCGGCGACCGTCGTCATCACGACGGCCGTCTTCGGGTGGTGCTGGCGGATCTTGTCGAGGATGTCGAGGCCGTCGGTCGGCGGCAGGCGGTAGTCGAGGAAGACCAGATCGAAGGCCTTGTCCTTGAGGCGCTTCAGGGCCTCGTCTCCGTCCTCGGCCGTCTCGACGCGCAATCCCCCGTGCGGGAGCTTCTCGAGCTGGGATTGGAGCAGGGTCCGCCCGTCTTCCTCGTCGTCGACGACGAGGATCATGAACGGGCGCTCCGGGGAATCGGCCATATCGCGCCGGAATTGTAGCAGACGGACCCGGCCCCGTCCAGTCCGGCGCTTCCTTGATATAACCACCGGGAAAAGCTATCCTTTCGGCTTCCATGAGCGCCGAAGCCGCGTCCGTCCACCCCGACGTCAGCCGCGTCCTCATCGACGAGAAGGCCCTGAAGGCCCGCATCCGCGAGCTGGGCGCGCAGATCACGCGCGACTACGCGGGCCGCCGCCTGATGGTCGTCGGGGTGCTCAAAGGAAGCCTGATCTTCATGGCCGACCTCCTGCGCGCGCTGGGCCCCGAGGTGGACGCCGACGTCGACTTCATGGCCGTCTCCTCGTACGCCGGGACCGCGTCGACCGGGACGATCCGCGTCCTGCTCGACCTGCGTGAGAATCCGGAGGGGCGCGACGTCCTCGTCGTCGAGGACATCGTCGACACCGGGCTGACGCTCGCGTCGCTGACCGAGACCCTGCGCGCGCGCAAGCCGCGCTCGCTCGAGGTCTGCACCCTTCTGGACAAGCCGGACTGCCGCAAGGCGCCGTTCCAGCCGAAGTACGTCGGCTTCAAGATCCCCAACGAGTTCGTCGTCGGCTTCGGCCTCGACTACGACGAGCGCTACCGGCAGCTGCCCTACGTCGGGGTTCTGAGGACACCCTCTAAGTAGACATGGACAACAAGAATCTCAAGCAGATGGCGATGTGGGGCTTCGGTCTTCTGGCCCTGCTGATGCTGTTCAACAGCGTGAAGACCCCGGTCGTCGAGAAGGAGATCCCCTACTCGACGTTCAAGCAGAAGCTCAACGACGGCGCGATCGACGAGGTCAAGGTGGCCCCGGACATGATCCGCGGCGAGTACCGCGACGACAAGGGCCAGCTGCAGAGCTTCAAGACCTACCCGCTCAACGACCCCGACCTGGTCTCCCAGCTCGAGTCGCACAAGGTCAAGAACTTCCAGGGCGAGCCGGACCGCTCGTGGATGTCGGGGGTCCTGCTCAACGTCGGCGGGATCCTGCTCTTCTTCGTGCTGTGGTGGTTCTTCGTGATCCGCCAGGTCCAGGTCGGCGGCAAGCAGGCGATGTCGTTCGGCCGCACGAAGGCGAAGATGATGGACGAGAAGAAGGCCAAGAAGACGACCTTCGCCGACGTCGCCGGCTGCGACGAGTCCAAGGAGGAGCTGCAGGAGATCGTGGAGTTCCTCAA
>JAGWRY010000071.1 GCA_028869495.1 Elusimicrobiota bacterium
CCGCCCCGGCGGCGGAGCCGGCGGCTCCGGCCCCGGCGCCCGCCCCGGCCGCGCCCGTCCCGCCGTCCAAGCCCCAGGTGCTGACGCCGGCCAAGCCCTATCGCATCGACGACGTGATCGCGCGCGAGATGAAGGAGATGGACGACCTCGGCGAGCAGATGCACGAGGAGATCCTGCGCAAGGCCGCCGAGCAGCGCGCGCGCGAGGCGCAGTGAGCCGCGCCGCTTAGAGCAGGAAGAGCAGGCTCGCCAGCGCGAGCGCGGCGCCGACCGCCATCCGGTTCAGGCTGGCCTGCTGGCGCCCGGTGACCAGGTAGTGCATGCCCATGCCGAAGAAGGCCACCGAGGCGGCGAAGCGGACGATGAAGCCGCGCGTCAGCCCGCCGAACGGCTGAAGTTCCACTAGGGTCGCGAGGCCGCGGCCTGCTCCGCCCAGGCCCGCCAGGCCGCGAAGTCGCGGCGCGGATAGGTCTTTCCGGACAGCATCCCCAGCAGGGTGTAGGCCAGGTCGCCGGTCTCCGGCTGCTCGACGGTCAGCAGCGCGGCCAGGCGCGGCGCCGCCGTCATCATCACCTGGCGGTAGGCCGGCCGCCCCGCCAGCGGCACGAGCAGGCCCATCGCCTTCGAGCGCACGGCGGCGTCGGGGTCGTCGAGGCGCGGCAGGACGCTCTCGAGCGCGATCGGCAGGTCCGGGCGGTTGTTGGCGACGTCGGCCAGGATCTGCAGGGCCGCGCCGCGCACCCGCGCGTCGGGATCGGAGAGGGCCTCGCGGCACTGCGAGACGAGCGCGCGGCCGTCCGTCCCGTAGCTGAGCACGTACAGGGCGTCGGCGCGGTCGGCGCCGTCGGCGTCCTCCCTCAGCACGCGCGCCAGCGCCGCGCCGCGCGCGGCCGCGCCGGCGACGAACCCCTTCTGCGCCTCGTCCAGCTCGGGCGCGCCGCCCCAGAGGCAGTAGAAGCCCGGACAGTCCGGGCGCGAGAAGCTGATCTTGCCCGCGCGCGCGAGCGACTCGCCGAGGGCCGCGTAGCGCCGCCAGGCCGCGAGGAGGCCTCCGGGGTCGGCGCGCGGCCCCTCCGGGGCGGGCGCGAAGGCCAGCCGCGAGGCGTCCGCCCGGTCGACGACGTCGAAGATCGCGTAGAGCGCGTCGTCCTTCGGGGTCACGTGCTCGGTGACGGTCAGATCGACCCAGGCGATGCCCTTGAGCGCGGCGACCTGCGCGACGATCCGGCGCCGCAGCGCCTCCGCCTTGCGGTCCGAGGCCGGGCGGCGCGCGTCGCGCAGGCGCACGTAGGCCTGGAGCTCCGCGCCGTAGCGGGTCTTCGCCTCGTCCGCGGACAGGACCGACGAGCGGTAGACGTCGATGCCGCGCAGGGGCGCCGAGGACTGCGCGCGCGCGGAGGGCGCGAGCGCCGCCAGCAGGAGCGCCGCGGACAGGACTGGTCCCATGGCCCGATTATAACCTCTTTTATGGTAATTTCAAGCCCATGAGGACGACGATCCGCTCCGCTCGCGTCGAGACCGTCGTCGCGCCGCTCAAGCGGCCGTTCGTGACCGCCCTGGGCCGCCGCGAGTCCACGACGAACGTCGGCCTGACCCTGCGCCTGGCGGGCGGGGCCGAGGGCTACGGCGAGGCCTCGACCTCGCTGGCGATGAAGC
>JAGWRY010000072.1 GCA_028869495.1 Elusimicrobiota bacterium
CCGAACCCGCGCGCGCCGCTCGGCTTCGACGTGCCGGTGGACCTGCGCACCGGCGAGCGCCGCCCGCTCGTCTGGAAGCACTGGGAGGCGCACGACCCGGCCTTGGCCTGCGTGCGCCACGCGCGCTCGCTGCTGCGCCTGCAGACGATCTGGTTCGACGCCGGCAAGAAGGACGAGTTCTTCCTCCAGCTCGGGGCCCGGCGCCTGTCGGACGCGCTCAAGCGCCTGCGCATCCGCCACTCGTTCGAGGAGCACGACGGCGGCCACTTCGGCCTGGGCGCGCGCCTGGACGTCTCGCTGTCCCTGCTGACGAAGCGCTGCGCGCGCGTCGACTGACCGCGGCCTAGAGCCCGAGCCGGCGGCGGTGCCTCAGGTAGCGGACCAGGAAGCCCTTCAGGTCGTCCGTGACCAGGTGGCAGCAGCCGAGCGACTGGGCCTCGGCCGCCGCGCGCGCGGGCGGCCAGCCCTGGACGGCGACGCGGTAGGCCGCGATCACGACGCCGGTGCGGTCCTGGCCGTGCAGGCAGTGGACCAGGATCGGGCGCGGCGTGCGCGGGTCGGTCAGCACGGCCAGCGCGCGGTCCACCTGCGCGAAGGACGGCTCGAAGATCCCGCTCATCGCCACGTTCTCGCCCCGGATCCCGACCAGCCAGGCCTCCCAGCGCTCGAGCTTGGCCGTGTACGGGTCGCGCAGGTCCAGGATCGTCTTCATTCCGAAGCGCGCCAGCCAGGCCAGGTTGTGCCGCCCGGGCTGGGCCGAGCGGTAGAGCCCGGGCGCGACCGCGCGGAAGCGGTCGGGCGCGGCGTCGGCGTCCCGGGCCTCGACGCCCTCCGGCCCCTCGTCCTCGTACGGCGGCCGCCCGCGCGCGCTCGTCAGCGGGTCGCCGAGCCCGCCCTTCGCCGTCCGGTAGGCGCGGGCGATCGAGGATTGAGCCGCGGCGGGGCGCGGCGCGGCGGCCATCAGCAGGGCGGCGAGGAGGGGGATCATCGTCGTTATTATAACATCCCGCGTCGTCGCCCGGGCCTTGACAAAAAAGCGCCCGCCGCTATACTTCCTCGTCGGAAGGCCCCGGTGCCTTGCGCGCCCGGGGCCTTCGATTTTGGCGGATCTCCGAAAGGGGAGGGTGGTGACAGACGCATGAGGAAGCATCGACGTCGACAGAGGGCGGTGTCCGCCCATGACGTGGCTCTGGCCGCGTGCCGGGCGCTGGTCCCGACCGAGGTCAGGCCGAAGCCGGACGTCCGGCGCGCGACCGTGCTGGCGCGGTTCGCCGTCGCGATGACGAAGTAAGACGCCCTCCGCGTCGGCCGCGCGGGGGGCGTCCCGTCGCCGGGGCCGAACGGCCCTGGCGTCCCGCCTTCGGACGAGGTATTCTCTTGAAGATGTCCTCGACGACTTCGATCCGGGGCGCGAAGGCCGAAACCCTCGACGTCGCCGGCGTCGGAACCCATCTCGTGCGCGCCGGACGCGGCGAACCCGTCGTCCTCCTGCACGGCCTGGGCGCCTCGTCCTACTCCTGGCGCTACGCGCTGCCCGCGCTGGCCGGACGCTACGAGGTCTTCGCGCCCGACCTGCCCGGCTTCGGCCGCTCGGACAAGCCCTGGGACTTCGACTACTCGATCGCGGGCCTGCACCGCTGGGTCGTCGCCCTCCTGGACCGTCTGGGCGTCGCGCGCGCGCGCTTCGCCGGCAACTCGATGGGCGGGGTGGTGACGCTCTGGACCGCGATGGACGCGCCGGAGCGCGTCGAGCGCATGGCCCTGTTCGGCACGCCGGCCTTCCCGGAGAACCGGCCGAAGATCCTGTGGCCGCTGTCTTGGCCGGTGATCGGGCGGATCTACGAGGCGGCGATGGGCGAGCGGACCCTGCGCTGGATCGCGAAGAGCACGTTCTACGACCGGAGCAAGGTCACCGAGGAGCTGGTCGCCGAGTACGCGGCGCCGCTCAAAGAGGCGCGCGGCCGCCGCGCGGTGGCCGAGTTCATCCGCCGCGCGATCCCGCCCGACTACAAGGAGCGCATCGCCCGCTACGGGAGCCTGTCCCAGCCGGCGCTGGTGCTCGTCGGCGAGACCGACGCGATGGTCGACCGCCGCGGCGGCGAGCGGCTGGCCGAGGCCCTGCCGCGCGCGCGCTTCGTCTACCTGGACCGCTGCGGCCACGCCCCGCAGGAGGACGCGCCCGAGCGCGTCGTGCCCCTGCTCGCGGAGTTCTTCGGTGAGTGACGGCGTCGTCTACTCGACCGACCCCGACTGGGGCAAGCCCGGCACGCCGCGCCAGCCGGAGCCCGTGCGCCTGTCCTTCCGGCGCGGGGCGAAGGGCTCGGGGGTCACCCGCGTCGAGCGCCTGGTCCTGCATCCGACCCACAAGGACCGGCTCCTCGCCCAGCTCAAGAAGCACCTCGGCTGCGGCGGGACGCTGAAGGACGGGGCCTTCGAGTTCCAGGGCGACCACCGCGACCGCGTCGAGCGCTTCCTGACGGACGGCGGCTGGAAGGTCAAGCGCGTCGGCGGCTGACGCGGCCGTCAGAAGGCGCGCAGGAGCGAGAGTTCCGGCCCGTAGGACTCGTAACGCGCGAAATTGCCGTCCTCGCCGGAGACCTCGTCCTGCTCGTAGAGCGAGAAGAAGCCGCCGAAGGCCGGGCGCCAGCCGCCGGGCAGGGCCTCGTTCCAGATCAACCGCGCGCGCAGGTCGACCTGCGACTGGGACAGGCGCACGAGCCCGCCCTCGCGCCGCAGGGAATCCCAATTCTCGATCCAGGAGCCCTCGGCGCGCAGGTCGAGGGTCGCGCCGGACGGCAGCCGCCGCAGGGCCTCGAGGCCGAGGACCGGGACCGGCAGTTCCTGCAGGTAGAAGTCCTCCTTCGTCTCGGTCCCGCGCGAGCCGGGCGCGACCGGAGCGTGGCCGCCGTCGATCACGAAGTTCAGGTGCGCGTAGTCGAGGCCCGCCAGGCCGCGCAGGTCCCAGCCGGCCGGCCCCCGCGGCGCCAGGCGCCGCTCCCAGCGCAAGGACAGCGTCCAGGCGTCTGCGCTCGTCGAAAGGTCCTGCCCGCCGGCGATCGTCGCGCCGTTGAAGTCGAACGGATCCCCGGACGGAGCGCGGCCGCGCAGGAAAGTCCATCGTCCCGAGACGCTCAGCGCGTCGCGCGCGTCCAGCCAGCGCGCGGCGCTCAAGCTCGGCGAAAACGCCGTCGACAGCCCGAGGTCGCCGTAGCTCCGGCGCGTCCCGGCGACGTCGTTCTCGCGCACCGCGACGGCGCTGGGGCCCGCCGTCAGGCCGAGGCGGACTCCGGCCTCCAGCTCGGTTCGGCCGGCGCGCGGCGCGGCGCGGACGACGGCCGGGAGGGCGAGCAGCAGGGCGGCGAGGAACGGAGCGCGGGGCGCTGGGGGCGCGAGCTTGCGGTTTGCCATTGACGCGGACGTATCAATTATATTTCTTTCAAGAGATGCGATTTTCTAGCAACATCATGGCCGCCGGCGCCCTCTGCGTCCTGGGCCTGGCGGCGTTGACCGCGGCGGGCCTGCAGGAGAGGGATCAGCCCGTCCTGCGCGTCGAGACGCTCCTGGCCGCGGCGGCGACGGGGGGCGCGGCGGTCTTCCTGATCCGGGCCGCGCGTCAGCGGACGCGCCTGGCGGCCGAGCTGGAGTCCTCGCGCGCGCGGATGCAGACGGTCCTCGACAACGTGCCGGCGTCCGTGTATCTGATCGGGCTGGACGGATGCCTGCATTTCCTGAACAAGGAGTGCGCGCGCACTCTCGGCGGGACGCCCGACGAGATCCGCGGACGCACGATCCGCGAGATCTTCACGGCCGCCGACGCGCAGAAGGTGATCGACAACAACAAAGCGATCCACGCCGGCGGCCGCTACGTCGAGGTCGAGGAGACGGTCACGAGCGCCGACGGGCGCCGCGTCTATCTGTCGCTGAAGGGGCCGCTCGCGCCGGTTCCGGGCGAGCCGCCGGTCGTGTGCGGCGTCTCGACCGACATCACCGCGCGCAAGGAGACGGAGAAGAGCCTGGAGGAAGCGAACGCCGAGCTCGAGGCCTTCAGCTTCTCGGTCTCGCACGACCTGCGCGCGCCCCTGCGCGCGATCGACGGCTTCGCGCGCGTGCTGGACGAAGAGAGCGGCCCGCGCCTCGACGACGAGGGACGCCGCCTGCTGGGACGGGTGCGCGCGAACGTCGAAAGAATGGGCCGCCTGATCGACGATCTGCTGGAATTCTCCCGGCTCGGACGGCAGGCCCTGCGCGAGTCCGACGTGGACATGGACGAGCTCGTCCGCCGCGCCGCCGTCGAGGCCGCGGGCGCCGAACCCGAGCGCCGCGTGCGGCTGACGATCGGAGACCTGCCCCCGGCGCGCGGCGACGCGGCGATGCTGGCGGTGGTCTGGACGAACCTCCTTTCCAACGCCTACAAATACACCCGGACGCGCTCCGAGGCGCGCGTCGAGGTCGGCGGCGAGAAGGGGCCCGAGGGACTGCGCTATTGGGTCCGCGACGACGGCGTCGGCTTCGATCCGGCCTACGCGGACAAGCTCTTCGGCGTCTTCTCGCGCCTGCACCGCGCCGACGAGTTCGAGGGGACGGGCGTCGGCCTGGCCCTCGTCAAGCGCATCGTCGAACGCCACGGCGGCCGCGTGGAGGCCGACGGGGCCCCCGGCCGCGGCGCGGAGTTCCGCTTCCTCCTGCCGTCCTGGAGGGACGCCTGAGCGCCGCCCAGCCCGTCGAGATCCTGCTCGTCGAGGACAGCCCGGACGACGCCGAATTGACCCTGCGGGCCCTGCGCCGGCGGCTGGCCAACGGGGTCGTCCACGTCCGCGACGGCGAGGAGGCCCTGAGCTTCCTGCTGGCCGAGGGCCACGCGCCGCCGCGCCTGATCCTGCTCGACCTCAAGATGCCGAAGCTCGGCGGGCTCGAGGTGCTCGCGCGCCTGCGCGCCGAGCCGCGCACGCGGACCGTCCCCGTCGTCGTCCTGACCTCGTCGAAGGAGGAGCCCGACGTGGCCGCCGCCTACGCGCTCGGAGCCAACAGCTACATCGTCAAGCCCGTCGGCTTCGAGAACTTCCGGGAGGCGGTCTCCCGGATCGAATTCTACTGGATGCTGCTCAACCAGCCGCCGCGATGAGCGAGCCCGCGCGCCGCGCGCGCCTGATCCTGGTCGAGGACTCGGACGACGCCGCCGAGCTGATCGCGCGCGCCCTGCGCGCCGGCGGCGTCGACGCGGAGATCGAGCGCGCGGAGACGCTCGCCGACCTGGAGGCCGCGCTCGGCCGCGAGCGCCCCGACGCCGTGATCGCCGACTATCGCCTGCCGGGCTTCGAGGCGCCGCAGGCGCTCGCCGCGGTGCGCGCGTTCGACGCGGACCTGCCGTTCCTGTGCGTGTCGGGGACCATCGGCGAGGAGCAGGCCGTCGATCTGCTGAAGGCCGGGGCGACCGACTACGCCCTCAAGGGCAAGCCCGCGCGCTTGGTCGCCGTCCTGCGGCGCGCGCTGGCCGAGGCGCGCGAGCGCGTCGAGCGCCGCCGCGCGGAGGAGGCCCTGCGCCTCAGCCGCGAGCAGTTCCTGCAGGCGCAGAAGATGGAGGCCGTCGGACGCCTGGCCGGAGGCGTCGCGCACGACTTCAACAACATCCTGACCACGATCTCCGGCTACGGCGAACTGCTCCTGCAGAGCCTGCCGAAGAATTCGCCCTGCGTCGAGGACGTCCGCGAGATCGTGCTCGCGGCCGAGCGCGGGGCCAGGCTGACGCGCCAGCTCCTGGCTTTCGGGCGCCGCCAGGTCCTCGAGGTGCGCGTGCTGGACCTCAACGCGGTCGTGCGCGACGTCGAGCGCCTGCTGCGCCGGGTGATCGGCGAGGACGTCAAGATCGTCCTGTCGCTGTCCCCGGAAATCCGCCGCATCCGCGCCGACGCCGGGCAGATCGAGCAGGTCCTGATGAACCTGGCCGTCAACGCGCGCGACGCGATGCCGCGCGGCGGGACCTTCGCGATCGCGACGCGCCCGGCCGGAGAGCGCGTCGAGCTCCGGGTCTCCGACGACGGCGAGGGCATGGCGGAGGAGACCGCCGCGCGGGCCTTCGAGCCGTTCTTCACGACGAAGGAGAAGGGCAAGGGCACGGGCCTGGGCCTGGCGACGGTCCACGGCATCGTCCTGCAGTCGGACGGCGAGATCTCGATCGAGAGCGCGCCGGGCCGCGGCGCCGCGTTCCGCATCCTCCTGCCGGGGACCGACGAGCACGCGGAGTTCCCTCGCGCCGCGGCGCCGCGCGCGCCGGCGCCGACGCCCGGCGCGGCGCGCCCGGC
>JAGWRY010000073.1 GCA_028869495.1 Elusimicrobiota bacterium
AAGGGCGGCGGGGGCCGAAAGAGCCGGCGCGGCGGAGAGGGCCGCGTCCGCGGAAGGGAGCGCGGCGGCGGAGGCGGACAGCGCGGGAGCGGCGGCCTCCAGCGGAACGGCCTCGACCGGGGCGGCCCGGTACTGGGCCGCGGCCGGGAGCGCCGGAGCGAGAGCGACCAGAAGCCCGAGGATCAGCTTCATCTTATAAGAGGTTAGAAGACCGGGGCGCCGCGCGCTTGGGCCTTTCGGCTCCGCGCCGCGCGGCAAAGGTCCCAGCCCCGCGCGGCTTGACCGCGCGCCGCCCATTTATTACACTAGTTACACGATGGCGTCTTTGCTGATCGTCGACGACGATCCCGACCTGCTGGTCCTGCTCGAGGCCCACTACGGGAACCGCGGCCACTCCGTCACGAGCGCCCTCACCTGCGAGGAGGCCATGCACCTGGCCGTCGCCGCCCCGCCCGACGTCCTGATCACGGACTTCTGCCTGCCGCGCATCGACGGCGCGCGCCTGCTCAGGTTCCTGCGCGACGATCCGGCGACGCGCGGCCTGCCCGTGATCGTGATCAGCGCCGCCTCGAACTCCTGGATCCGACAGCGCCTGCCCGACGATCCCCTCGTGCGCTTCGTCGAGAAGCCCTTCGAGTTCGCCGAACTCGACGGCGCCCTCGACGAGATGCTCGTCCGCCTCCCGCGCTGAGCGCGCCCCCGCGGTGGACGCGTATTTAAGGAATTTGGTACGCTATTACCCGTCGTGACGCAGATCCTCGACGGAGGTGCCCCTCTCATGGCTTTCTTCATCGGACGCGACCGCGAAGCCCGCCGCGCTTACGGATTCGACGAGATCGCGCTGGTCCCCGGAGACGTGACCGTCAACCCCGACGAGGTCGACACGACCCTCGAGATCGGGAACGTCAAGCTCGAGATCCCGTTTCTCGCCTCCGCGATGGACGGCGTCGTCGACACCGAGTTCGCGATCGCGATGGGCAAGCTCGGCGGCCTGGGCGTGCTGAACCTCGACGGCATCAACACCCGCTACGAGAAGCCGCGCGAGGTCGTCAGCCAGATCGCCGGCGCGACGCCGGACGTCGCGACCCGCCTGGTCCAGGACCTGTACCGCCCGCCGGTCAAGGAAGAGCTGATCGCCCAGCGCATCGAGCAGATCAAGAAGGCCAAGGTCCCCTGCGCCGTCTCGACCATCCCGCAGAACGCCGACAAGTACGGCAGGATCGCGATGGAGGCCGGCGCGGACCTGTTCGTCGTCCAGTCGACCGTGACGACCGTCCGCCACAAGGCGACCAAGTACAAGCCCTTCGACATCGCGAAGTTCTGCAAGACGATGAAGGTCCCCGTCGTCGTCGGCAACTGCGTGACCTTCTCGGTCGCCACCGAGCTGATGGAGGCCGGCGTCGCGGGCCTCCTGATCGGCGTCGGCCCGGGCGCCGCGTGCACCTCGCGCGGCGTGCTCGGCATCGGCGTCCCGCAGGTGACCGCGACCGTGGACTGCGCGTCCGCCCGCGACACCTACTGGAAGCGCTCCGGCCGCTACGTGCCGATCATCACCGACGGCGGCATGTCCACCGGCGGCGACATCTGCAAGGCGATCGCGGCCGGCTCCGACGGCGTGATGGTCGGCTCCGCCTTCGCCCGCGCGAAGGAGGCCCCGGGCCAGGGCTTCCACTGGGGGATGGCCACGCCGCACGCGAACCTCCCCCGCGGCACCCGCATCCAGGTCGGCATCACCGGCACGCTCGAGGAGATCCTGTACGGCCCGTCCCGCCTCGACGACGGCTCGCAGAACCTGGTCGGCGCCCTGCGCACCTGCATGGGCACCATCGGCGCGCTGAACATCCGCGAGATGCAGACGACCGAGATCGTCATCGCGCCGGCGATCAAGACCGAGGGCAAGATCTTCCAGAAAGCCCAGCGCATCGGGATGGGCAAATAATGCCGGACGCCGCCTCCCTGCGCGCCGCCGAGAAGATCCTCATCCTCGACTTCGGGAGCCAGTATACACAGCTGATCGCGCGCCGCCTGCGGGAGCTCGAGGTCTACTGCGAGATCCTGCCGTACAAGGCGACGCGCGCGCAGATCGAGGCGGCCCGCCCCGCCGGCATCGTCCTCTCGGGCGGGCCGGACTCCGTCCACCGCGCGGGCTCCCCGCGCCCCGATCCGTACGTCTTCGAGGCGGGCGTCCCAGTCCTCGGCATCTGCTACGGGATGCAGATCCTGGTCGCGATGCACGGCGGCGAGGTCCTGCCGGCCAAGCGCCGCGAGTACGGCTTCGCCGAGCTGGAGCTCCTGGCCGACTCCCCGCTGTTCGCCGACCTGCCGCGCAAGCTCCAGGTTTGGATGTCCCACGGCGACGGCGCCGAGCGCCTCGACAACGGCTTCCGCGTCGTCGGGCGCACCGGCTCCGCCCCGTTCGCCGCGATCTCCGACGAGGCCAAGGGCTGGTACGGCGTCCAGTTCCACCCGGAGGTCGTCCACACCACGCTGGGCTCGCGCGTCCTCGAGAACTTCGCGCGCCGCATCTGCCGCTTCGAAGATCGCTGGACGATGAGCTCGCTCCTCGAGACCCAGATCGCCGCGATCCGCGCCCAGGTCGGCGACGGCAAGGTCGTCTGCGCGCTGTCGGGCGGCGTGGACTCCTCGGTCGCCGCCGCCCTGATCAGCCGCGCGATCGGCCCGCGCCTGCACTGCATCTTCGTCGACACCGGTCTTTTGCGCCACGGAGACCGACAGCGCGCCGAACAAGTCCTCGGCAGGGAATTGAAGCTCAACCTGAAAGTCGTGGACGCCTCGAAGCTCTTCCTCGGCCGCCTAAAAGGCGTCGCGGATCCCGAAAAAAAGCGGAAGATCATCGGGAAAGCGTTCATCGAGGTCTTCGACAAGGAGGCGCGCCGGATCAAGGGCGTCGACTTCCTCGCCCAGGGCACGCTCTATCCGGACGTGATCGAGTCGGTGTCCGTCCACGGCCCGTCGGCCGTCATCAAGAGCCACCACAACGTCGGCGGCCTGCCCAAGAAGATGAAGCTCAAGCTCGTCGAGCCCCTGCGCATGCTCTTCAAGGACGAGGTGCGCAAGCTCGGACGCGAGATCGGCATCTCCGCGGAACTGCTCGGCGCCCACCCGTTCCCGGGCCCGGGCCTGGCGATCCGCGTGCTCGGCGCGGTGTCCCCGGAGCTCCTGAAGCCCCTGCGCGAGGCCGACCTGATCCTGCGCGAGGAGCTGAGGGCCTCCGGCTGGTACGACAAGGTCTGGCAGTCGTTCGTCGTGATCCTCCCGTCGGTCCGCTCGGTCGGCGTGATGGGCGACGAGCGCACCTACGAGAACACCGTCGTCATCCGCTCGGTCGACAGCCGCGACGGCATGACCGCCGACTGGTCGCGCCTGCCGCACGACCTGCTCGCGAAGATCTCGAGCCGCATCGTCGGGGAGGTCAAGGGCGTCAACCGCGTCGCCTACGACGTGAGCTCCAAGCCCCCGGCCACGATCGAATGGGAATGACCGCCGCGACCCCGCCGTCGTCCGTCGACGTGCCCGGCCTGAAGCTCCTGCGCCGCGGCAAGGTGCGCGACGTCTACGACCTCGGCGACAAGCTGCTGATGGTCGCCTCCGACCGCCTGTCCGCCTTCGACTGCGTCCTGCCGACCCCGATCCCCGACAAGGGCAAGATCCTGACCAAGGCCGCGCTGTTCTGGTTCGGCCTGACCGGGGACATCGTGAAGAACCACCTGCTCACCGCGGACTTCGAGGAGATCCGCGACGCCCTGCCGAAGGGCGTCGCCCTCGACAAGGCCTGGTTCGACGGCCGCATGATGCTGGTGCGCAAGGCCGAGCGC
>JAGWRY010000074.1 GCA_028869495.1 Elusimicrobiota bacterium
CGCGCCGCGCGGGCGTCCGGATCATCCGCCGGGCGCGCTAGGCCGTCGCGGTCGGAGGCTCGGGGGAGGCGGGCGCGTCGGGCTCGCCGTCGTGGGCGCCGTGGCGGATGTCCTTGCCCAGCACCATGAAGACGACGTCCTCGGCGATGTTCGTCGCGTGGTCGGCGACCCGCTCGAGGTTGCGGGCGATCAGGATCACGTCCATGCCGCGCTGGATCGTCGACGCGTCCCTCTGCATCATGTGGACGAGCTCGTTGAAGGTCTGGCTCTTGAGCCGGTCCTCCTCGTCGTCGCGTCGGATCACCTCGCGCGCGAGCTCGACGTCGAGGCGCGCGAAGCTGTCCAGGGAGTCCTTCAGCATGCCGACGGCGACCTCGACCATGCGCGGGATGTCGCCGAGCTTGAGCTTGGGCTCCCGGCAGAGGAAGACGCCGGTCTCGGCGATGTTGACGGCCTGGTCGCCGATGCGCTCGAGGTCGGAGTTGATCTTCAGCGCGGCCGCGATCAGGCGCAGGTCGCCGGCGGCCGGCTGATGGAGCGCGATCAGCTTCAGGCACACGTCGTCGATCTCGACGTGCATCCGGTTGACCTCGGACTCCCACTCGCGGACCGCCGCCAGGTGGCTCTCGTCGCGCTCGACGACGACCTTCACCGCGTAGTGGACCATCTCCTCGCAGAGGCCGCCCATGCGCAGCAGGCGCGCGCGCAGGTCGTCGAGGCCCGCGTCGAAGTGGCGCTTGATCGTCATCCGAACCTCCCGGTGATGTAGTCCTCGGTGCGCTTGTCCTTCGGCTGGGTGAACAGGCGCTGGGTCGGGCCGGACTCCACCAGCTCGCCCATCAGCATGAAGACAGTATACTCCGAGACGCGCGCCGCCTGCTGCATGTTGTGGGTGACGATGACGACGGTCAGCTCCTCCTTCAGCTGGACGAGGAGCTCCTCGATGCGCGCGGTCGCGAGAGGATCGAGCGCCGAGCAGGGCTCGTCCATCAGCAGGACCCGCGGGCGCACGGCCAGGGCGCGCGCGATGCACAGGCGCTGCTGCTGGCCGCCGGAGAGCCCGACGCCGGGCGAAGCGAGCTTGTCCTTGACCTCGTCCCAGAGCGCGGCGCGGCGCAGGGACGACTCGACGGTCTCGGCGATCTTCGCGCGGTCGCGCTCGCCGTTGAGGACCAGGCCCGCCGCGACGTTCTCGAAGACGCTCATCGTCGGGAACGGGTTCGGGCGCTGGAAGACCATGCCGACCTCGCGGCGCAGGACGACCGGGTCCAGGTGCAGGACGTTGCGCCCGCCCAAGTGGATGTCGCCCTCGCACCAGGCGCGCGGCACGGCCTCGTGCATCCGGTTCAGGCAGCGGATCAGCGTGGACTTGCCGCAGCCGGACGGGCCGATGATCGCGGTGACCGCCCGCTCGCGCACGTCGAGGGCGACCCCCTTGAGGACGCTGGCCCCGCCCGCGTAGCCGGCGCGCAGGTTCCGGATCGTCATCACGACCGGCCGCTCTCCAACGGCGTGCGCAAGCGGCACTCCCTCGCCGTACGGCTCGGTCGGGCGCGGGACGGCGGGATCCTCGGGCTGTCGGGCGTTCATCATAAGCGGGTTCACGAAGCTCCTCCGGACACGGGCTTGAGCCAGACGCGCGCGGCGGCGTTGACGGCCAGCACGAACAGCATCAGGATCAGCGCGGCCGCCCAGGCCTGGCGGTGCCAGTCGTCGTAGGGCGAGATCGCGTAGTTGTAGAGGGTCAGCGGCAGGGTCGCGACGGGCTGGAGCAGGCTCCTGCCCCAGAAGCTGTTGCCGAAGGCGGTGAAGATCAGCGGCGCGGTCTCGCCGGCGGCGCGCGCGAGCGCGAGGAGCGCGCCGGTCAGGATGCCGCGCCGCGCGGTCGGCAGGACGACGCGCAGGGTCACCTTCCAGCGCGGCACGCCCAGCGCCAGCGCCGCCTCGCGGATCGTGCCCGGCACCAGGCGCAGGAACTCCTCGGTGTTGCGCAGGACGATCGGCACGACGATGATCGCGAGCGCGACCGCGCCCGACAGCGCGCTGAAGCGCCTCATCGGCAGGACGACGAGCGCGTACGCGAACAGGCCGACGACGATCGACGGGACGCCGTTGAGCGTGTCGGCCGCGTAGCGGACCCAGAACGCGAGGCGCCCGCGCCCGCCGAACTCGGACAGGTAGACGCCGGCCAGCACTCCGACCGGCACGCCGATCAGACCCGCCAGGCCGACGACCTCGGCCGAGCCGACGATCGAGTTCGCGATGCCGCCGCCGGTCTCGCCGACGGGGGCGGGCAGGCGCGTCAGGAAGGCCCAGCTCAGCGACGAGGCGCCCTTCCAGGCGATGTAGCCGAGGATCGCGAAGAGCACGCCGGCCGAGACGGCCGCGCAGAGCGCGGTCAGCGCGAACATCAGCGCGTTGACGCGGCGGCGGCGCGCGTGGCCCCCGGTCATCCGCGCGCCTCCAGACGGCGGATCAGCAGGCGCGCCAGGCCGTTGACGACCACGGTCAGGCCGAACAGCGTCAGGCCGATCGCGACCAGCGCGGACAGGTGGTCGGGGCTCGAGGCCTCGGCCAGCTCGTTGGCGATCACCGCCGACATCGTGTAGGCGGGGGAGAACAGCGACGCGGAGATCTGCGGCGTGTTGCCGATCACCATCGTGACCGCCATCGTCTCGCCGAGCGCGCGCCCCAGGGCCAGGAAGATCGCGCCGAGGATGCCCGAGCGCGCGTACGGCAGGCTGACGCCGCGCACGACCTCCCAGCGCGTCGCGCCGAGCGCGTAGAGGCCCTCCTTCAGGGGGCGCGGCACGGTCAGCAGGACCTCCCGCGAGATCGCCGCGATGTAGGGCAGGATCATCAGCGACAGGATCAGCCCGGCCGCGAGCAGGCCGATCCCGTACGGCGCGCCGCGGAACAGCGGCAGCCAGCCCAGCCAGCGCGTCAGGAACGGCTCGGCCGCGCGCACCCAGGGGACCAGGAGGAAGATGCCCATCAAGCCGAGGATCACGCTGGGGACGGCCGCCAGGAGCTCGATCGCGAAGCTGACCGCGTCCGACACGCGCCGCGGGGCCAGCTCGGCCAGGAAGATCGCCGAGCCGACGCCGAGCGGCACCGCGATCAGCAGGGCCAGCGCCGACGAGACCAGCGTCCCGTACAGGAACGGCAGGGCGCCGAACTTCCCGCCGATCGGGTCCCACTCGGTGCTCCACAGGAAGGAGAAGCCGAAGCTCCGCCAGGTCCCGCGGGACTCGACGGCGAGCATGACCGCGAGCGCCGCGGTCAGCGCCAGGATCAGGAGCGCGAACGCGGCCACGCCCAGCCGGAAAAGGCGGTCCCCGGCCCTCTCTCGAGGGCCGGGGACCGCGGCGGCGCCGCGCGCGACGGACGGGATCCTGTCCGGCGCGGCGGCGGTCGCCATCCTATTCGATCGTCTCCACGACGCGCGCGACCTTGGCCTTGACCGCCAGCGGAAGCGGCGCGTAGCCGAGGCCCGCGGCCATCTTCTGGCCCGACTTCAGCTCCCAGCGCAGGAAGTCGCGGATCTCGACGCCCTTGCCGGCCGGGTTCTTCGGATAGACCAGCAGCCAGGTGAAGGTCGAGATCGGATAGGCCGTTCTCCCGGGAGCGTTCGTGATCGACACGCGGAAGTCCTTCGGCATCGTCCGCGCGGCGCCGGCGGCCGCGGCGGTGACCCCCGCCAGCGTCCCCTTGACGAAGACGCCGGCGCGGTTGCGCACCGACGCGTAGCCGAGCTTGTTCTGCAGCGCGTAGATCAGCTCGACGTAGCCGATCGCGCCCGGGTTCTGCTTGACCAGGCCCGTGACGCCCTCGCTGCCCTTGCCGCCGAGGCCGACCGGCCAGTCCACCGACGTGCCCAGGCCGACCTTCGCCTTCCACTCCGGGCTGACCTTCGACAGGTAGTCGACGAAGCAGTACGTCGTGCCGGAGCCGTCCGCGCGGTGGATGACCACGATCGGCTCGGCCGGCAGCTTCGCGCGCGGGTTCAGCTTGACCAGGGCCGGGTCGTTCCACATCGTGATCTTGCCCAGGTAGATCCCGGCCAGCGCCGGTCCGTCGAGGCGGAGCTCCTTGACGCCGGCGACGTTGAAGATCGGCACGACGCCGCCCAGCACGGTCGGGATGTGCAGGACCTTGCCGCCGGCCTTCTCGATCTGCGCGTCGTTCATCGGCCCGTCGGTCGCGCCGAAGTCGACGGTCTTGTTCGTGAACTGCAGGATGCCGCCGCCGGAGCCGATCGACTGGTAGTTGATCTGCAGGCCGGGCTTCACCTTGTGGTACTCGGCGAACCACTTCGAGTAGATCGGGTAGCCGAACGTCGAGCCGGCTCCGACCAGGGACTTCGCCCGCGCGGCGGCGGGAGCCGCGAGCAGGGCCGCGGCGGCGATCATCGTCAGCATTCGCTTCATCGCTTTGTCTCCGTTGTTGATGTTATATCGTCGGCGTGTGACGCCGGCGTGACGGGGCGTTAAACGCCCCGTGACGCCGCTTGCGGTCTAGAACTTCACCATCGCGTCGGCCATCATGTGGCCCATCCAGCGGCTGCTCGTGAAGCCCGTGCTCGTCAGCTGGCCGAGGACGCGCGTCTCGTAGTAGGACAGCTTGAAGACCACGTTGTCCTTCGGCGCGTAGGCGAGCCACACGAGGTGGCCGGCCAGGTTCGTGCCGCCGGGTCCGAAGTCGTCGTCGACCTGGTTGGCCGGGGTCGCGTCGGCCTCGAGGTACTTGTAGTAGTACGCCGCCTCCCAGGTGCGGGCCTTCGAGGCCTTGCCGACCTGCGCGCCCGCGATGAAGCCGAAGCGGCGCGAGCCGATGCTGTCGGCGACGTTGTCGACGTAGCCGCCGGAGACCTCGACCGGCAGGGCGCCCGCCTTGCCCTTCACCGAGCCCCAGCCGTGGACCACGTGGAAGCGGCTGGCGAGCAGGCCGGAGGGTTCCGTCGTGTTGCCGAAGTTCGTCTGGACCGCGTCGGTCGGATGCCGGCGCAGGTTCGTGAAGTAGTTGTCGTCGACGGCCAGCGTCGCCGTCGCGCCGCCGAGCGGGATCGTCGCGCCGACGCGCTCGGCGAACATCCACGGTCCCGCGTTCGCGAAGGAGGCGGACTCGTTGATCGGGAACTGCCCCGCGCGGGCGAACAAGCCGTACGGGAGCTTCAGCTCCTGCGCGTAGCCCTCGGGGTTCAGGTCCGGGTCCCAGACAAGGGAGGACTCCCAGCCCGACCAGAACGGGTTGTTCATGCGGCCGCCCTCGAGGGTCAGCGCGTCTCCCGCCGCGTAGCGGACCTCGGCGAGGTCGATGTAGATCCCCTTCTGGGAGAACTGGTTCTGCTCGGTCTGGTTCGCCGAGGTCTGCGAGCCGGTGCCCGACGCCAGCCGCAGGATCGCGGTCACGCCCTCGCCGGTCGCGGTCAGGCCGAGGCGCGCGCGGAAGCGCTCCCGGTTGCGGCTGCCGCGGCCCGCGGTGCCCAGCTGGGCGTCGTGGCGCAGGCGGATGTCTCCGGACAGCTTGGCGGACTGGACGTAATCGGACAGCTGCAGCTTGTCGGCGGACTGCGCGGACGCGCGGCCCGCGGGGACGATCGCCGCGGCCGCGAGGGCCGCGATGAGGGTCTTCTTCATGTTCTCTCCTCGGCGTGATTTGAACGGCTCGGCGCGAATCGGACGGCGCGGGAAGATTAGCGGTTGCGGGAACGCGCGGGCCATCCCGGCCGGGTCAACAGTCCGTGACGCGGGGATGACGCGCCGCTACGCCGCGGGCAGGGTCACGCGGAAGGCGGAGCCGCCGGGCTGGCGGCTCTC
Organism: Elusimicrobiota bacterium; assembly: GCA_028869495.1. GTDB lineage: Bacteria > Elusimicrobiota > Elusimicrobia > UBA1565 > UBA9628 > GWA2-66-18. The sequence goes on from JAGWRY010000074.1 coordinate 5,820, forward strand.
GACGGAGACCTCGCCGCCCTGCGCCTCCGTCAGATGCTTGACGATGGACAGGCCGAGGCCCGTGCCGCCGGCCTCGCGCGAGCGCGCCTTGTCGACGCGGTAGAAGCGCTCGAAGACGCGCGGCAGGTCGCCCTCGGGGATGCCGACGCCGGTGTCGCGCACGGTCAGGCGCACGCGGCCGCCGAGGTCCTCGCCCGAGACCTCGACGGAGCCGCCGCGCTCGTTGTACTTCAGCGCGTTGTCGACGAGGTTGGCGACGATCTGGCGCAGGTGCTCGCGGTCGGCGCGCGCGGGGGGGAGGCCCTCCATCGGCGCGACGCGCACCGTCACGCCCGCGGCCTCGGCCTGGGGGGCGAGCTCGCGCGCGACCTCGGCGCAGAGCGGGCCCAGCGCGACCGGCTCCAGGCGCGGCGCGCGGTGGCCGGACTCGATCGCGGAGAGGTCGAGCAGGTCGTCGACGAGCTTCGACAGGCGGTCGGCGTGCGTCTCGATCGTGCGCACGAACTCGGGCGCGTGCTCCTTGTCGTTCAGCGCGCCCTCGCGCAGGGTCTCGGCGAAGCCCTTGATCGAGGCCAAGGGCGTGCGCAGCTCGTGGCCGACGTTGGCGACGAAGTCGCGGCGCACGGCCTCGAGACGGCGCAGGCGCGTGATGTCGTGCAGGACGACGAGGGCGCCGGCCGGCCGGTCGGCCCGCGTCAAGGGCGCCGCGTGCGCGTCGAAGACCAGCTCCTCGCGGCCCGCGACCAGGCGGATCTCCTGCGAGATCGGGCGCCGGTCCTTCAGGACGGCCGCCAGCAGCTCGGAGACGCCCTTGTGGCGCAGGCTCTCGAGGTAAGGCCGCCCGCGCGCGGCGCCCGCGTCCACGCCGAGCAGGCGCGACAGGGCCGGGTTGACGACGAGCACCAGGCCGCCCGCGTCCACCGCGGCGACGCCCTCGGTCATCTGGGCCAGCACCGCCTCGAGCCGCGCCTTCTCGCCCGTCAGCTCGGCCAGCTCGCCGCCGGTGCGCTCGGCCAGACGGTTGAGCTCCTCGTCGAGTCCGCCCTCGACGGCGGGCGCCCGCGCCGTGAAGTCGCCCGCGGCCAGGCGCCGGACGACCTCGGTCAGTTCCTTGAGACGCGCGTCCACCGCGCGCCCGAGCAGCCAGGCCGCGGCCACCAGGACCAGGACGGACGCCGACGCGGCCTCGTGCGGGGGCAGCAGGTGGACCGCCGCCCAGACGACCGGGGCGGCCAGCGCGCAGAGGCCGAGGGCGGCGCGCCGCCCGGGGCCCAGGCGCATCAGTCGAGCTTGAGGCGGTAGCCGACGTTCTTGACCGTCACGATGCGCCCCGCCTCGGGGCCGAGCTTGTCGCGCAGGCGCGCGATGTGCTGGTCGATCGTGCGCGTGTCGATCTCCATCGAGCGGTCGTAGCCCCAGATCTTCTCGAGGAGCTGGTCGCGCGACAGCGCGCGCCCGCCGGCCTGGATCAGGCACTTCAGGAACTCGAACTCCTTGGAGGTCAGCGTGACGGGCTTGCCCTTGACCCGCGTCTCGTAGCGCTCGACGTCCACCTCGAGCTCGCCGGCGCGCAGGATCGGCGCGGCCGGCGCGCGCGAAGCGTCGCCGACGCGCCGCAGGATCGCCTTGACCCGGGCCAGCACCTCGCGCACGCTGAAGGGCTTGGTCACGTAGTCGTCGGCGCCGAGCTCGAGGCCGAGCACGCGGTCCACCTCGTCCTTGCGCGCGGTCAGCATCAGGACCGGGGTCTTGGCCTCCGCGCGCACCGCCTTCAGGAAGCCGAAGCCGTCCAGGCCCGGGACCATCACGTCGAGCAGGACCAGGTCCGGGCGCTCCTTGCGGAACAGCGAGAGCCCCGCCTCTCCGTCGTGGGCCGCGGCGACGCGGTAGCCGTCCTTCTCCAGGTTGTATTTGAGGAGGCGGACGATGTCCTTCTCGTCCTCGACGACCAGGATCTTCTCGTGAGCCATGGCGCGAACATCGGACCAAATCGGGGGGGCCGAGTCAACGACGGCCGCGTGACGGCGGCGTCAGGCGCGGCGGGCGAGCGCGCGCAGGTGGCGGGGAGCCAGCGACCACAGGAGCGTCGCCCGGCCCGGCGCCGGACGCGGCAGGTCCAGCAGGAGCGCCTGCGACTTCTTCAGCCGCAGGACGGAGCGCGCATCGCCGGTCAGCAGCCAGGAGGCCAGGCGCGAGAGCTGCGGCTCGTGGCCGACGAGCGCGACGCGCCCCTCGCGGCGCCCCCGGAGCCAGTCGAGGGCCTCCTCGGGCGGGCGACCCGGAATCAGCGCCGGGCACTCGAGGACCTCCGCGCCGAGGGCCTCGGCCGCCAGCGCGGCCGTCTGCGCGGCGC
>JAGWRY010000075.1 GCA_028869495.1 Elusimicrobiota bacterium
CGGCGAGCTCGTCGAACAGCGCGCGCTCGGGCGAGAGCGGCTGCGGGAACGCCGACGGGAACCCCCGGACGCTGCGCGCCCAGTCCAGGAAGACCCAGGCCAGCGCGGCGAGGAGCAGGCCGGCCGCGGCGCGGCGGCGCGCCGGCGACGAGGGATCGGGCTCCAGCAGGAGCCACAGGACGGCCGCCAGCGCCGCCGACAGGAGCGCGCGCTCGAGCACTAGGCCTCGACCCTTCGGGCTCGGCACAGATGCGCGAAGGAACGGCTCATAGCCTCTAGTCCTCGTCCTTCTGGAGCTTCGCGAGGATCGTGAAGTCCTCGAGCGTCGTCACGTCGCCGCGCACCGCGCCCCCGGCCGCGATCTCGCGCAGCAGGCGCCGCATGATCTTGCCCGAGCGCGTCTTCGGGAGCGCGTCCGTGAAGCGCACGTCGGCCGGGCGCGCGATCGCCCCGATCGCCTTGGCGACGTGCTCGCGCAGCTCGTCCTTCAGCTCCGGCGTCGGCGCCCGGCCTCCCTTCAGCGTCACGAAGGCCGCGACCGCCTGGCCCATCAGCTCGTCGGGGCGGCCGACGACGGCCGCCTCGGCGACCGCCGCGTGGCCGACGAGCGCGGACTCGATCTCCATCGTCGACAGCCGGTGCCCGGCGACGTTGAGCACGTCGTCGATGCGCCCGAGGATCCAGAAGCAGCCGTCCTTGTCGCGCCGCGCTCCGTCGCCGGTGAAGTACATCCCCGGGATCTGCGACCAGTACTGCTGGCGGAAGCGCGCGTCGTCGCCCCAGATCGTGCGCAGCATCGACGGCCACGGGCGGCGCACGACCAGGTAGCCGCCCTGGCCCAGCGGCACCGGCCGGCCCGCGGCGTCGACGACCGCGGCGTCGATGCCCGGCAGCGGCAGGGTCGCCGATCCCGGCTTGGCCGCCGTCGCTCCGGGCAGGGGGGAGATCATGATCGCGCCGGTCTCGGTCTGCCACCAGGTGTCGACGATCGGGCAGCGCTTGCGGCCGATCGTCTCGCGGTACCAGCGCCAGGCCTCCGGGTTGATCGGCTCGCCGACGGTCCCCAGCAGGCGCAGGCTCGACAGGTCCCGCTTGGCCGGCCACTCGTCGCCGAGGCGCATGAAGGCGCGGATCGCGGTCGGGGCGGTGTAGAAGACCGACACGCGGTGGCGCTCGATGATCTCCCAGAAGCGGTCCGGGCGCGGATGCGTCGGCGCGCCCTCGTACATCAGCGCCGTCGCGCCGCAGGCCAGCGGCCCGTAGACGACGTACGAGTGTCCGGTCACCCAGCCGACGTCGGCCGTGCACCAGTAGACGTCGGTCTCGCGCAGGTCGAACACATGTCTCGTCGTCCAAGCGGTCTGCACGAGATATCCGCCGGTCGTGTGCAGGACCCCCTTCGGCCTCCCGGTGCTGCCCGACGTGTACAGGATGAAGAGGGGGTGCTCGCTGTCGAGCTTCTCCGCCGGGCAGTCCGGCGAGACCTTCGCCGTCAGGCGGTGCCACCAGTGGTCGCGCCCGTCGCGGATCGTCACGTCGGTGCCGGTGCGCTTGAGGACGACGACCGCCGTCACCGACGGCGCGCCGGCGACCGCCTCGTCGACGGCGTCCTTCAGGCGCACGACCGTCCCCTTGCGCCAGCCGCCATCGGCCGTCACGACGACCTTGGCGCCCGCGTCGTTGAGGCGGTCGCGCAGGGCCTCGGCCGAGAAGCCGCCGAAGACGACGCTGTGGACGGCCCCGATGCGCGCGCAGGCCAGCATCGCGACCGCCGCCTCGGGCACCATCGGCAGGTAGATCGCGACGCGGTCTCCCTTCGCGACGCCCAGAGACTTCAGGGCGTTGGCGAAGAGCCCGACCTCGCGGTGCAACTGGAGGTAGGTGAGCGTGCGCGTCTCGCCGGTCTCGCCCTCCCAGATCAGCGCGGCCTTGTGGCGGGCCGGGCCGTCGAGGTGGCGGTCGAGGCAGTTGTGCGCGACGTTGATCCGGCCTCCGACGAACCACTTCGCGTGCGGGGCCCTCCAGACGAGGGTCTTGCGCCACGGCTTGAACCATTCGAGCCGGCGGGCGGCCTGGCCCCAGAACTTCTCCGGCGAGCGCGCGGCCTCGGCCTGCAGGCGCGCGCGCGCGCCCGGACCGGAGACCAGGGCCGTCTTCGCGAAGGCCGGCGGCGGGGGATAGGACCTCTTCTCTTTAAGGAGGACGCTGATCGCTTTCTCGTCGGTCATGGAAACGACGATAACATTTTTCTATAATCACGGCCATTATGCTCCCTACCTACCGACCCCACAACCGCAAGCGCCTCAAGAAGATCGGCTTCCGCGCCCGCATGTCCACGACCGGCGGACGCAACGTCCTGAAGTCCCGCCGCCGCAAAGGGCGGCACTCGCTGACCCACAAGCAGGCTTGAGCCCGTCGTCCGGCTTCGGGGCCGACGCGCGCCTGAAGGACCGGCGGGACTTCCGGCTCGTCTTCGACGAGGGGCGCAAGACCGTCGGGCGCTGGCTGATCCTCTGGCATCGCCGGGGGCCGGCCGGCGCCGCGCCGCGTCTCGGGCTGTCGGTCAGCGCGAAGGTCGGCGGCGCCGTGCGGCGCAGCCGGCTCAAGCGCCTCCTGCGGGAGTCCTTCCGCCTGAGGCGCGCGGAGCTGGCCGAGGGGCTCGAGCTCGTCGCCTATCCGCGCCCGGGCTGCCCGTGGCGGACGCGGACCGACGCCGAGACGGACCTGCTGGAACTGCTGAGGAAAGCCGGACACATGCGCGGATGAAGACGCTGATCGTCGCCGTCCTGGACCTGTACCGCCTCGCGCTGAGGCCGTTCCTGCCGCGCGCCTGCCGCTTCCATCCGAGCTGCGGCGACTACGCGCGCGAGGCGGTCGCCCGCCACGGCGCCCTGCGCGGCGGCTGGCTCGCCGCGCGGCGGCTGCTGCGCTGCCATCCGTTCGATCCGGGCGGCGTCGACCCCGTCCCCGTCTCCACCACCCCATAACGAAAAGCGAGATACACCCTCCCATGGACCGAAACCTCTGGCTCGCCGTCGCGCTCTCCTTCGGCGTCTACGCCGTCTGGGTCTCCTTCTTCGAGAAGCCCGTCGCGCCCCGGCCCGCGGCGACGGCCGCCGCGACCGTCCCCGGCGTCTCCGCGGCTCCCGCGGCGTCCGCTCCCGCGGCGGCGGCGCCCGCGCCCGCCGAGGCCCCGCCGCCCCAGTTCGACGCGAAGGGCCTGCTGTCCCGCTCCGACGCGGCCGGCCTCGACGGCTCCGAGGCGCTCGTCAGCCCCTGGGGCGCCGGCCTCGACAGCTTCGTCTACCCGGGGCCCCACGGCGAGAAGATCCAGCTGGTCGCGGACCCGCTCCACCCGCTCTTCACGACTTGGCCGGGACTGCTCTTCCGCCGCGACCCCTCGGTCAAGGACGGAGCCGCCTATGAGGCCGTGCGCTCGGACGGCCTGCGCGTCGAGAAGGAGTTCCTGCCCGGCGTCGGCAAGGTCCTGCCGCGCATCGTCGTCACCGTCCGCAACCCGACGCGCCGCGCCCTCGACGTCGGCCCCTGGACGCTGACCGTCGGTCCGGGACTGGGCACGACCGCCGGCGAGCAGAAGGAGAACAAGAAGCTGACCCGCGTGATCGCGCTGACTCCGAAAGGCGGCGGCCTGCGCGGGCGCGTCGAGACGCTCAAGCCCGGCGCGCACGACGGCCCGTACCGCTGGGTCGCCGTCGACAACCGCTACTTCCTGGCCGCGCTCCTGCCGCCCGAGGGGACCTTCGGCCCCGCGCTGTCGGCCGCGCCGCCGGCGCTGACGCTGACGGCCGAGCCGGTGACGCTCAAGGCCGGCCAGAGCGCCGCGTGGACGATCCCGTACTACCTGGGCCCGAAGGGGCAGACGGGGCTCGCCGCCTACGGCGTCGGCCTCGAGCGCGCGATCGACTTCGGGTTCTTCGCGACGATCGGGCGCTGGATGCTCGAGGCGCTGGTCCGTCTCCACGGCTTGACGGGCAACTGGGGCTGGGCGATCATCACGCTGACGCTGCTCCTGCAGATCTTCCTCATGCCGCTGACCTGGAAGAGCCTGAAGGCCGCGGCCTCGATGCGCAAGCTCCAGCCCGAGATCACGAAGCTGCAGCAGCGCTACAAGGACGACCCGACCAAGCTCAACACCGAGATGATGGCCCTCTACAAAAAGGGCGGGGCCAACCCGCTCGGCGGCTGCCTGCCGATGCTCATGCAGATGCCGATCTTCGTCGCGCTCTACAACGCGCTGCGCAGCTCGTGGGAGCTGCACGGCGCGGCCTGGGCGTTCTGGATCCACGACCTGTCCGCGAAGGACCCGTACTACATCCTGCCGATCGTGATGGGCGCGCTGATGTTCGCGCAGTCGAAGCTGAACCCGCCCGTCGCCGATCCGACCCAGCAGCAGATGATGATGTTCATGCCGATCATCTTCACCGTCATGTTCTTGAACTTCCCGTCGGGCCTGGTCCTCTACTGGCTGACGAACAGCCTCGTCAGCACGCTCCTCCAGCTCGCGCTGAAGGACCGCCTCCAGGCCGCCTGACGCCCAGGAGACTCCCATGGAGCCCATCGAGTCCGAAGGCCGCACCGTCGCCGAAGCCGTCGAGGCCGCCCTGCAGAAGTCCGGCCTGCGCCGGGAGCAGGTCGAGGTCCAGGTCCTCCAGGAGGCCAGTTCCGGCTTCATGGGCCTGGGCGCCAAGCCCGCGCGCGTGAGGCTCAGCGAGAAGCGCTGGGGCCCCGGAGCCCCGCCGCCTCCGCCGCCCGCGCCGAAGCCGGCGTCCCGGCCCGCGGCGCGTCC
>JAGWRY010000076.1 GCA_028869495.1 Elusimicrobiota bacterium
ATCGGTATTCTGGCGGCGATCGCGATCCCGAAGTTCGCCCAGCTGATCCGCAAGTCGAAGGAGGGCGCCTCCAAGGGCAACCTCGGTTCGCTCCGTTCGTCGCTGAGCATCTACTACGGCGACCTCGAAGGGAACTATCCGGACTCGTTGGCGGCGCTCACCGTCTCGGGGAAGTACCTGACGGTCATCCCGGACGCGAAGGCTCCGAACTACCACAACGACAGCTCGGTCGAGGCCGACGGCGCCGGCGCCAGCGCCATCACCGACGCGGGCGGGTGGGTGTACAACAACGTGGCGACGGACAGCAACGTCGGCCAGGTGCTCGTGAACTGCACGCACACGGACACGAAGGGCAGTTCCTGGACGTCGTACTGAGCCGAAAATGACTTGAAGACCCCCGGGGGCCTCGCGGCCCCCGGGGGTTTCTTCTTCCCGGGAGGAGGGGAATGTCCGCCGCGATCGCTTTCCTGTTCGGCGCCGTCTACGGCAGCTTCCTGAACGTCGTCGTGCACCGCCTGCCGCGCGAGGAGTCGCTGGTGCGGCCCGGCTCCCATTGCCCGCGCTGCCGCAAGCCGATCCGCTGGCACGACAACGTGCCGATCCTCTCCTGGCTGATCCTGCGCGGGCGCTGCCGCGCCTGCCGCAAGGCCATCTCGCCGCGCTATCCGGCCGTCGAGGCCGTCATGGGGGCTCTCGCGGCGGCGCTCCAGCTGCGCTGGCCGGAGAACCCCGCCTGGGCGGGGGCCGCGGCGCTGGCCGGCGGGGCCTTGCTGGCCGTCGCGCTGATCGACTGGGAGACCTTCCTGATCCCGGACGAGCTGTCGGGCGGGCTGATCGTCGCGGGCCTGCTCTTCTCGCCGCTGAACCCGTACCTCGGCGGCGGGGCCTGGTGGGCGCGGCCCCTGCATTCCCTCCTGGGCGGCCTGTTCGGCTTCGCGATGACCTTCGCGATCGCCGTCGTCGGCGAGTGGATCTTCAAGAAGGAGGCGCTCGGCGGCGGGGACGTCAAGCTCCTGGCCGGCGTCGGCGCCTGGGCCGGCGCGGTCGGCGCCTTCGACTGCATGATGATCGGCTCGTTCCTGGGCGCGATCTACGGCGTGAGCCTGCTCGTCGCGGGCCGGGCCAAGCGCTCGGACCCGATCCCGTTCGGGCCCTTCCTGGCCTTCGGGGCGCTCGTCAACTTCTTCTGGCTGATGCCGCTGGGCTGGCCGCTGATCTGACGGCGGACGGACGGATTACACCACAAAGGCACGAAGACACAAAGGCAGGAAAGCCGAGGAACGGATTTGAGGGTTAACGGCCACGGCGTCTTTTTTATCCGTTAACCCTTGATCCGTTCGATGCCCCGCCTGCCTTTGTGTCTTCGTGCCTTTGTGGTTCATTCGTTCCGTTCCCGGCCTGCGGGACGGGCGACGCGGTACAGGTCGCGGCCGCCCTCGGAGGCGGCGAGCGTCATCCCGTAGCGGGTCAGCGCGGCGCGCAGGGCGGTCTGGTCGAGCATGCGGCCGTCGATGAAGACGGGCTCGCCGCGCGCGGCCAGGGCGTCCAGGCGCGCGAACAGCAGCGGCTCGTTCGGGACGTAGCGCAGCTCGAGCGGGCGGCGCCCGCCGAAGAAGGGGACGTAGACCTCGTCGGCGCCGTCGGCGATCAGCCAGGCGTCCGGGGGGACGCGCGCGCAGTCCCAGCGCACGTCCTCCTCGACCCGGTTGGGGCGCGCGGCCGGGAGCACGGTGAAGGCGAGGTTGAAGGCGAGGGCGGCGGCGGTCCAGGCGGCCAGCGCGGCGGCGGCCAGCGGCGGCGCCAGCGCGTCGAGGCCGAGGAGCGCCAGGGCCCACAGGCCGAGCAGGTCGCTGACGCGGTAGACGATCGTGCCGGGCTCCCAGCTGAGATAGAGGACCGCGTAGCCGGCCAGCCAGAGCAGCCAGAAGCGCGCGCGCTCGCCGCCGCGCCGCGCGCCGAGGGCGGCGGCCGAGAGGGGCAGGAGCGCGAGGACGACCGCCGCGGCGCGCCAGAAGCCCGCGCGGCCGACGAAGTCGCAGAAGACGCGCAGGGTCATCGACAGCCAGGCGACGACCGCGGTCAGCGGGGCCGACGAGTGCCAGCCGAAGCTGCGCCCGGGACCGAGGGCGGCGCTGCCCAAGAGCCACAGCGAGAGCTCGCGCCAGGTCCCCGGGCGGACGGCGAGGACGCCCGCGGCCAGGTAGGCGGCGGCCAGCGTCCCGGCCAGGACGGCGGCCAGGGGTTTCAGCTCGGCCCGGCCGCGCCGGCGCGAGACGAGCCAGGCCAGGGCCGGCAGGGCCATCAGGTGGCCGACGTGGCCCAGGACCGCGCCGGCCTCCAGCGCGCCGACGACGGCGCCGCGCGGGCGCTCGGCCAGCGCCTCGCGCGCGGCCAGCGCGGCGAAGAGCGCGCCCAGCATGTAGACCTGCGCCTCCAGGCTCCACAGCCACCAGGCCTGGCTGACGGCGAGCGCGGCCGCGCCGAGGGCGGCCTCCCGGACGCTCCGGCCCGAGCGGCGCAGCAGGGAGGCGAAGACGGCGGCGCCGGCCGCGCCCAGCAGAGAGTCGAGGACCTGCAGGGGCAGCAGCGCGCGCCCGCGCCAGCCGAGCAGGCGCCAGGCGCGGTCGAAGAGCCAGCCCAGCGCGCCGTAGGCCAGGTGGTTGCCGTGGACGAGGTGCTTGAAGTCGCCGAGCTCGACGGCGATCGCGCAGGCGACGCCGTCGAAGTTGAACAGGCGCGAGCGCCAGGCCAGGTCGAGCAGGAGGACCGCGGCGAAGACGCCGAGCGTCAGCGCGCGCTCGCCGCGCGGGCGTTCAGCGCGGGACGAAGATCTGGGCATGCTCGGAGGGCTCCTCGTGGACTTTGCGGAAGTAGCGGGCGTCGTCCAGGAAGGCGTCGTCGCGCTCGAGGCCGCGGCGCAGGGACGACCCCGGGTCGCCGCCCATGCCGACGTCGAGGCCGTCCTGGCGCAGGACGTAGGCGGCGCGCTCGGACTTGAGCGCGGCCGCGAAGGCGGCGGCGTCCGGCGCGTCGGGCAGGGCGGCGGAGGGCAGGCCCGACCACCAGCCGTCGCGCACGAACATCGCGCTCGACAGCAGGGCGGGGCGCGGGCGCGCGGACAGCCACGCGTAGGTCCGCGCCAGCTCGGGCGTCCGCCACGGGCTCGGGCGGCCCAGGCGCGGCAGGGTCTGCGCGCCCAGCTGGAGGACGAGGAGGACCGCGAGCGCGGGCGCGGCGGCGCGCTCCAGCCCCTCGGCCAGCGCCCAGAGCATCAGCGGCAGGAGCGGCAGGAGGTAGCGCTCGTACTGCCAGCCCCAGAGCGCGTGCAGGGCGGCCGCGCCGAGCAGGACCCAGGCGGCCGGGTCGTCGCCGCGGCGGCGCAGGGCGCGGAGCAGGCCCCGGGCGGCCAGGAGGCCCAGCGCCGCGCCGACGGCGAGGGCGAGCGCGCCGGAGGCCCGGGACGGCGGCAGGAATCCGCCGCCCCAGTCGGACAGGTACCAGCGCGCGTTGACGGCGGCCTGGCGCAGGGGCGCGAGGACGCCGCCCGCGGCGTAGGCCTGGCCGAGGAGGGCGACCTTGTCCACGCCGCCGCTCTTCGACCAGGACCAGGCGCTCCAGGCGGCGTAGGCGGCGGCGGCCG
>JAGWRY010000077.1 GCA_028869495.1 Elusimicrobiota bacterium
CGCCGCGGGCGCCTCGAGCGGGGCGACGGTTTCGACGACGGGCGCCGCGCGCAGCGGCGCGGCGAGCAGGACGGCGAGCAGTCCGGCGAGCATCGCCGTAGGATGGGCGATCCCGCGCCCGCGCGCAGGGGTCTTCGGGCCCGTCCCGGGCGGGCCTTTCGGCGGCTTGCGGAAAGGCCGGGAATTTAAGAGAATCCAGGCGATTTGACCGGACTCTACGTCCACGTCCCGTTCTGCGCGGTGAAGTGCTTCTACTGCGACTTCGCCGCCTTCTCGGGACAGAAGAAGCAGGTCGCGCGCTACCTGGCCGCCCTCGAGGCCGAGGCCGCTCTCGCGCCGCCGCTTTCGCCGGAGACCCTGTACGTCGGCGGCGGCACGCCATCCGAGCTGACCGCCGCGCAGACCGCCGAGCTCTTCGCGCGCCTGCGGCGCGCGTTCCCCGCCGCGCGCTGGACGGAGAGCACCTTCGAGGGCAACCCGGACAGCCTGGACGCCGAGACGCTGGGCGTCCTGGCCGGCGAGGGGGTCACGCGCCTGTCGATCGGCCTGCAGACCGCCGACGACGCCCTGCTGAAGTCCGTCGGCCGGCGCCACACGGCCGCCGACTTCGCGCGCGTCGTCGGGCTCGCGCGCGCGGCCGGGATCCCGGCCGTCTCCGTGGACCTGATGTTCGGCCTGCCCGGGCAGAGCCTGGACAGCCTGCGCGCGACGCTGGACTTCGTCCTGGCGCTCGCGCCCGAGCACGTGTCGCTCTACGGCCTGCAGGTCGAGGACCGCACGCTCTTCGCCAAGCGCGGCGTCGCCGAGGACGAGGGCCTCGGGCGCGAGATGTACGAGGCCGCGATCGCGGCGCTGGCCCGCGCCGGGCTCGAGCACTACGAGATCTCGAACTACGCCAGGCCCGGCTTCCGCTCGGCGCACAACGTCAACTACTGGCGCCGCGGCGAGTACCTGGGGCTGGGGTGTTCGGCGGCCTCGTTCCTCGGCGGGCTCCGGACGGCCAACGAGGAGCGCCTGAGCGCCTACCTGTCCGCCGTCGAGGCCGGCCGCCGCCCGACGGCCGAGTCCGAGGAGCCGATAGGCCGCGAGGCGCTCGGCGAGGAGGCCTTCCTCGGCCTGCGCCTGATCGAGGGCTTCGTCCCGTCGCGCGCCCTGCGCGAGGCCTTCGCCGGCCCCTGGGCCGCGCTGAAGGCCCGCGGGCTCGTCTTCGAGGACGGCCCGCGCTGGCGCCTGACCCGCGGCGGCGTCTTCGTCGCCAACGACGTTTTCCGCGAGTTCGTGCCGCCGTTCACCGCCGAGGAGGCTGTCACCCGATGAAGACCTTCGTCTTGGACACGAACGTGATCCTGCACGACCCGACGTCGCCGTTCGCGTTCCACGGCTCGCGCGTCGTCCTGCCGCTGACGGTCATCGAGGAGCTCGACACCTTCAAGCGCTCCAACGACGAGAAGGGCCGCTCCGCGCGGCAGATCGCGCGCCGGCTCGACGACCTGCGTAAGCGCGGCGGGAAGCTCTCGAACTGGGTGCCCCTCGAGCACGGCGGCCAGCTGAAGGTCGAGATCATGGTCTCCGACGGCCTGCCGAAGGCCTTCTCGGCCTCGAGCAAGGACAACGAGATCCTGAGCTGCGCTCAATATCTCAAAAAGCAGGGCGAGAAGGTCGTCTTCATTTCGAAGGACATCAACCTGCGCATCAAGGCCGAGGCGCTCGGCCTCGAGACGCAGGACTACGAGAAGGAGAAGGTCGACGTCGCCGAGCTCTACCGGGGCTGGCGCGAGCTCGCCGTCTCCGGCGAGACGATCGACCGCTTCTACAAGGACAAGCGCCTCGACCCGCCGGCCCCGGACCTGGTGCCCAACGAGTTCGCGATCCTGAAGGCCTCCGACGGCGGCTCGAAGAGCGCGCTCGCGCGCTACGACGCGCGCGCGGCGGCGCTGCTCCCGCTGGTCAAGGCCGACTCGGCCCCGTGGGGGATCAAGCCGCTGAACACCGAGCAGCGCTTCGCGCTCGAGCTCCTGCTGAACCCCGACGTCCAGCTGATCTCGCTGGTCGGCCTGGCCGGCTCGGGCAAGACGATGCTGGCGCTCGCCGCGGCCCTCCAGCAGACGCTCGAGCAGAAGCTCTACCGCCGCATCCTGGTCGGGCGGCCGGTGATCGCCGTCGGCCACGACATCGGCTTCCTGCCCGGCACGAAGGAGGAGAAGCTGACCAACTGGATGGGCGCGATCTACGACAACCTGTCCTACCTCCTCGAGAAGCCGAAGGGCGCGCTCGAGACCGCGGACATGGACATCCAGATGCTGATCGAGGAGGGCGTCCTCGAGATCGAGGCGGTCACCTACCTGCGCGGACGCACCCTGCCGGGCCTGCTGATCATCATCGACGACTCGCAGAACCTGACGCCGCACGAGATCAAGACGATCATCTCGCGCGCCGGCCAGGGCGCGAAGATCGTGCTGACCGGCGACCCGCACCAGGTCGACAACTACTACCTGGACGCGGGCTCCAACGGCCTGACGAACCTGGTCGAGCGCTTCAAGGGCCAGTCCCTCTTCGGGCACGTGACCTTCACCAAGAGCGAGCGCTCGGCGCTGGCGGCGCTGGCCTCCGACCTGCTGTGAAGCGGGCCGCCGCGAAGCGCCGCGTCGTGATCGTCGACGACGACGCGATGGTGCGCGAGTCGGTGCGCCTGGGCCTGGAGGCCGCGGGCATCGCGGCGTCGGCGGTCGAGGACGCGTCGCGGGCGCTCGAGACGATCCGCGCCGAGAAACCGGACCTGGTCGTGCTCGACCTGTACATGCCGGCCGTCGACGGGCGCGAGATCGCGCGCGCGCTGAAGTCCGACCCGGCGACCGCGAAGACGCCGATCCTGTTCTTCTCCGGCTCCAACGAGGCGATCGACGTCGTCAGCGGCCTGGACGCCGGCGGGGCCGACTACGTGACGAAGCCGATCGACGGCGAGGTCCTCGTGCGCAAGATCCGCTCCCTGCTGAGGCTGCCGGCGGCGGAGGGCGGCGAGAGCCCGTCGTGACGGCCGCCGCCCTCCTCCTGATCGCGGCGCTCGCCGCGCCGGCGCGCGCCGACCTGACGCCGCCGGTGTCGTCGA
>JAGWRY010000007.1 GCA_028869495.1 Elusimicrobiota bacterium
CCGGGACGGTCCGCGCCGACGGCGGCGCCGGCGGCACGGGCGGGACCGACGGCGGCGGCGGCGGCGGCGGCGGCCGGGTCTGGCTGCGGGAGAGCGGCCCCTCGGCCGACGTGTTCCACTCGTCGGTGACGGTGTCGGCGGCCGCCGGGACCTACGGCGGCGGGGCGAGCTTCGGCGTCCCGGGCTCGAGCGGCTCCCGCTTCGAGGACCCGCGCCACTGGACCGCGGCAGGCGGGAACTCGCTGGCCTCGAACGCCGCGAACTGGAGCCAGAGCCTCCTCCCGCTCGGCGGCGAGAGGCTGGTCTTCGGCGCGGAGCAGGCGGCGCTGGGCTGCGTGTGGGACCTGGGCGGAGTCGCGGTCGGCAGCGCCTCGTTCACGGCCGCCTTCTCGTCGAGCGTCGCGCTCGCGGCGCCGCTGTCGGTCTCCGGCTCGCTGACGCTGGCCGGCGGGACGCTCGACGCGCCGACGGCCGGCCTCGACCTCTCCGTCGGCGGGGCCTTCTCCCAGACCGGCGGCTCGCTCGACCTGTGGGGCTCGACGCTGACGCTGGCCTCCCCGGCGAGCGCGCAGTCGGCCTCGTTCTTCAGCGCGCGCGTCTCGAGCCTGACGATCGGCGGCCTCGGCGCGTCCACGGTCACGCTGTCCGGAGCGCTCGAGGTCCAGAGCGCGCCGCTGCTGTCGGCGTCGGCGACGCTGTCTCTGTCGAGCGCGAGCTTGACGCTCGACGGCGCCGGTCCGTTCGCCGGCGCGGGCTCGGTCGACTCGGACTCGTCGAGCGTCGTCGCCGCCGGCGGCTCCTCGACGCAGACCTGGACCGCCTGGCCGGGCCGGATCGGAGGCCTGCGCGTCGAGAACGCGAGCGCGGGCGGCCTGATCCTGAGCACCTCCTCGGGGACCGGGTTCGCGATGGCCGGGGGCGTGCAGGTCGACACCGGCGACGCGTTCGCGGCGACCGGCGCGAGCCTCCGCGTCGGCGGGAACTGGGCCGTCTACGGGACGGCGAACGTCGCCGGCTCGACCGTCGACTTCACCGGCGGCTCCGGGACGCAGACGGTGTCCGGCGCCGCCTCGTTCGACGCGCTGACGATCGACGAGGGCTCCGCCGCGCTGAGGCTGTCGACGGGGCTCGTCGTCGCGAGCACGGTCTCCGTCCTCTCGGGGACGCTGGACCTGAGCTCGATGACCCTGCACGTGCGCGGCGGCTGGAGCGAGAGCGCGGGCGCGGTCGTCCTCGGCGGGACCAGCGTCGCGATCTTCGACGGTTCGGCGGCGGAGGTCGTCCGCCAGGTCGCCGGGAACTCCTTCGCGACCTTCGTCGCGTCGAGCACGGTCGGCGTCAGGATCTCGAGCACGCTGGCGACGAGCGCGGGCTTCGAGTGGCGCTACGGCGACCTCGACTTCTCCGGAGCGTCGCTGACGTTCGGCGGCGACGTGACCCTGATCAACGGCAACGCGCTGACGGTGACGGGCTCGACCGCGGTCTTCGACGGCTCCGTCGCGCAGACCGTGCGCCTGCAGTCGTTCGGCCGGTTCGTCGACGCGAACACGAGCGCGGGCGGCGTCGCGATCGCCCTGCCGCTGACGGTCGAATCCTTCAAGGTCGAGCCGGGCTCCCTGTTCGACGGCTCGTCGTACGCGATGACCGTCACCGGCTCGTCGTTCGACACCGCCGGGTCGACCTACGTCGCGACGTCCCTGCACTCGGCGACCCTGTCGCCGGTCGGGGGGACCGTGACGATCGCGGCCGGCAGCGTCGTCTCCGGGAAGCTGACGATCGCCGCCGGCAAGACCGCGGACCTGCTCGGCGACCTGACGGTCTCCGGGGCCGCGGCGGCGCTCGTGCCGGGCGCGGGCGCGACGATCGTCAACGCCGCGGGGGGCTCGACGATCACGTTCGCCGGCAGCGCGGAGCTGGCGCCGGCGGCCGGCGGCGACTGGACCTACGGCGGCGACGCGGCCCGCTCCTGGCTGGTCTACGCGGGGAGCGGCACGGCGCGCGGAGCCTCGATCTCGACGAACACGCTCGGCTCCCTGCGCGTGGACCTCGACGCCTCGACGGAGGTGTTCAAGGCCCCGACGATGAGCCTGAGCGGGTCCCTGCTCGTCCAGGGCGGAACGCTGCGCCCGAGCGGCGCCGCGACGATCTCCGTCGGCGGCGACCTCCTGCAGACGGGCGGCGCGCTCGACTTCGCGTCGGTCGCGACCGGGACCTTCGTGCTGACCGGCCCGTCCACGCAGACGGTCAGCGCGCTGGCCGGCTCGACGCTGTGGCACCTGACCGACCTGTCCACCGCGGCGGTCCAGGCCGCGTCGGACCTGACGATGCTCGGCGACTTCCAGGTGCGGGGCGGGACCTTCGCGGCCGGCGCGGGCCAGCTGACGGTCGCCGGCAACCTGCTCGTCTCGACCGGGGCCTGGTTCGACGGGCAGACGAGCACGGTCAGCCTCGCGGGCGGCGACTACGCGCGCACGACCCAGTCGCTCTCCGTCTGGGGCGGCGGGGCCTTCGACGGGCTGAGGCTCTACGTCTCCAACGCGAGCGTCCTGACCCCGGCGACCGCGACCGTCCTGACCGACGCCTATCCGAACGGCGCGCTGACGGTCGCGGCGGGGTCCCAGCTGACCGTCGACGACCTGCGCCTGGGCGTCTCGGGCAGCACCCTGACCGTCGCGTCCACGATCGGCGGGACGCCGTGGAAGCTCGACGTGCTGTCGGTCTCGAGCGTGACCGCGGCGACGGTGTCGGACTCGGACGCCTCGCCGGGCCGGACCGTGCTCGCCGACGACGCGCTCAGCACCGACGCGGGGGGGAACACGAACTGGAAGTTCCACCCGAACCTGCTCGTCCTCCTGCCCGGCGAGACGCCGACCTTCGGCGTCGCGCCGGGCAAGACCGGGACGCCGCAGATCTCGACGGCCGGCGCCGCGACGACGGCGACCGTCTACGCGGTCTCCTCGCTCTGGAACCTCGCGGCGACGGCGACGGGGACGGTGACGCTGGCCAGCGACGACCCCTACGCGACCTACGGCCCGGCGCAGGCGCTGTCCGGCGGCAGCGCGACCTTGACGTTCACGCCGCGCGCGGCCGAGCCCGCGCCGCTGGCCACGCACGTGACCGCGAAGACCTTCTTCGCGACCGGCGTCTCGACCGCGTCGGTGGTCCCGACGGGGCTCTCGGCCCTGCAGATCGTCCTGCCCGGCGAGTCCGCGGCGCCCGGCTCCTCCGGCGGGGTCTCCGGGACGCCGTTCCCGCGCGTCAGCGGCGTCGCGTTCTCGGCGACGGTGCGCGCGGTGGACCCGTACTGGAACCTGATCTCGACGGCCGCCGACTCGTTCGCGCTGGCGACCACCGCGTCGTCGGCGACCCTGCCCACCGGCCTGTCGCTGTCCGGCGGGCAGACGTCCGTCTCCGGGATCGTCGTCTACTCGACCGGGCTGTACGCGCTGTCGGCGTCGGACCTGACCGAGCCCGGCGTCGCGTGGGCGACCAGCTCGGTCTTCGGCGTGACGCCGCCGAGCGTGTCCAGCCCGACGGCGGCGTTCTACGTGCCGACCGGCGCGTCGATCGCGACCCTCGGCGGCGTCGTCGCCGGCACCGCGGCCGACAGCGCGTCGATCGCGCTGGTGCGCGTCGAGGTGCGCGACGTCGACGCCGCCCGCTACTACGACTGGGGCGCGCAGTCGTTCACGTCGCTGGTCCCGTTCTACACGACGTCGACGCTCGCCGCGCCGCTGGCCCCGTCGACGACCTGGTCGAGCCCGATCCCGGACACGGCGCTCGTCGACGGGCACCGCTACGCGGCGGACGCGCTCGTGTCGGACCCGAGCGGCTTCGTCGGGACGGCGTCGAGCACCTTCTCGGTCGACCTCTCCGCGCTGTCCTACGGCGCCGGCGACGGGCAGGGCGCGGCGTCCGCCTCGCCGGCGTCGGCGCCGGGCTGCGAGGTCCGCACGACGACGATCGCGTTCACGGTCGGCGCGGCCGGGATCTCCCCCGGCGGCGCGGTCGCCGTGCGCGTGCCTCCGGGCTGGAGCGTGCCGCTCGGGACCGCGCCCGCGCCGCCGCCGGCCGGCTACTGGAGCGCCGTCTCGACCTCCGCGGCGATGGCCTGGGCCGCGGCCTCGGTCAACCCGGCGGCCTCGGGCTCCCAGACGCTCGGCGACGGCTGGCTCCTGCTGACGCTGTCGACCGCCGCGCCGGTCTCCTTCTCCTCCGGGACCGAGATCGACTTCCGCTATACGGGCCTGCCGCCGCTGTCGCCGCAGGGGCGCGGCGCGCAGACCTTCGCGGTCCGCGCGCGCGCGGGCGCTTCCGGCCTGCTCGCGCCGATCTCGACCCAGCCCTACACGACGCTCGGCGCCGGCACGACCGCCTACCTGGCCTTCTCGGACCCGTCGCCGCTGTCGCTCGGGCCCCTGCAGGAGTCGGCGACGATGTCGCTGAAGATCGTCGACCTGTGCGGCAACGACGACCTCGGCGTCTCGTCGGGCCCGGTCGCGCTGTCCCTCGCCGTCCCGGCGGGCGGGAGCTACGCGACGGACGCGTCGGCCGCGTTCCACGCGGTGGGCGGCTCGACGATCGCGACCGTCCAGATGTCGACCGGCGTCTCCTACTCGCCGAGCTTCTCGGTCGACACGGCGACCTCGGGCCCGACGCTGGCCTACGTCGTCGCCTCGGCGACCTTCACGCATCTCGGGCCGCCGATCGCGACCGTCGCGATGCGCGCGGTCTCCCTGGAGGGCTCGACGGTCGCCTTCACGGCGGTCTCGATCGACACCGGGACCCTGTCGCCCGGGACGACGAGCGTGACGCTCGACGCGTCCGCGCCGGACGCCTACGCGGCGCGCGCGGTCTTCACCCTGCCCGGCGGGACGCCCTGGCAGGCGACGATCGCGCCCGAGTCCGGGGCCGTCGCGACGCCGGTGCTGCGCGCGAGCGGGACCGGCGACCCGACGCGCGCGCAGACCTTCTCCTGGGACGGCGTGGACCGCGTCTCCGACCCGCCGCGCTTCGCTCCGGCCGGGCGCTACCGCGTCAGCCTGGACGGCGGCGGCGCCGCGTCGGACGAGTCGCTGGAGGTCGTCGTGCCGCCGACGGCGGGCTACGTCGGCCGCCTGGGCCCGGCCGGGGCCGGCGACGTCGTCCGCGCGGTCGGCCCCGGGGCCGGCGACGGCGCGTACGCGGTCGCGACCTCGACCGGCTGGTTCCAGCTCTCCGGCCTGCGCCTCGGCCAGGCCTACCAGGTCCTGATCGCGACGACGCAGGCCGTCGGCGGGACCTCGGTCGTCCTGTCCACCGCGCTCGCGGCGCCGGCGGCGGCCCTGCCCCCGGCC
>JAGWRY010000078.1 GCA_028869495.1 Elusimicrobiota bacterium
AGCTCAGGCCGCGCGAGCGCGCGAGCTGGTCGAAGTTCCGCACCAGGTAGTCCTTCAGGCTCGACAGCGTCATCGACTGGATCTCGATCGTCATCGCGCCGGCCTCGATCTTCGACAGGTCGAGGATGTCGTTGATCAGCGCGAGGAGGTCGTTCCCGGCTGAGCAGATCGTCTGCGCGTACTCGATCTGCCGGTTCGTCAGATTCTTGTCGAGGTTGTCCGCCAATTGCCGGGCCAGGAGCAGGAGGCTGTTCAGCGGCGTGCGCAGTTCGTGCGACATGTTCGCGAGGAACTGCGACTTGTAGCGCGAGGTCAGCGCGAGCTGCTCGGCGCGCTCCTGGAGCGTCTGGCGGGCCTGCTCGACCTCGCTGTTCTTGCTCTCGACTTCCTTTTTCTGGGCCGACAGAAGGACGGCCTTCTCCTCGAGATCCTTGTTCTTCTCCTGGAGCTCCTGCTGCTTGCGCTGCAGCTGCTCGGTCAGCGACTGGGACTGCGCGAGCAGGGACTCGGTGCGCATCGTGGCGGCCAGCGTGTTGAGCACGACGCCGATCGACTCGGTCAGCTGCTCCAGGAACGCGAGCTGGACGTCGGTGAACGCGCGGAACGAGGCGAGCTCGAGAACGGCTTTCACCTGTCCTTCGAAGAGCACCGGGAGGATCAGCACGCTGCGCGGCGCCCCGGAGCCGAGCCCGGAACGCACGCGCAGGTAGTCCGGGGAGACGTCCGTCAGCAGGAGACGCTTCTTCTCCAGCGCGCACTGCCCGACCAGCCCCTCGCCGGCGGCGATCTCCTCGGGCGCCTGGGCGCGCCCCTTGTGCGCGTAGCCGGCCAGCAGGCGCAGGCGCGGCTCGGCGCCCTCGCCGACGTTCACGTAGAACACGCCGCGCTGGGCGTGGACGACCGGCGCCAGTTCGGACAGGATCTTCTGGCAGACGGTGCTCAGGTCCTTCTGGCCCTGCAGCATCGACGCGAACTTGGCGAGGTTGGTCTTCAGCCAGTCCTGCTCGACGTTCTTGCGCGTCGTCTCGCGCAGGTTGCGGATCATCTCGTTGATGTTGTCCTTCAGCGCGAGGACCTCTCCTTGGGTCTCGACGGTGATCGAGCGCGTCAGATCGCCCTTCGTGACCGCCGTCGCGACCTCGCCGATCGCGCGGACCTGCGTCGTCAGGTTCGCGGCCAGCTGGTTGACGTTCTCGGTCAGGTCCTTCCAGGTGCCCGCGGCGCCGGGCACGCGCGCCTGGCCGCCGAGGCGCCCTTCGGTGCCGACCTCGCGCGCGACCGTCGTCACCTGGTCGGCGAAGATCGCCAGAGTGTCGATCATCTCGTTGATCGTCTGCGCGAGGGCCGCGATCTCGCCGCGCGCCTGCAGGACGAGCTTGCGCCGCAGGTTGCCGTTGGCGACCGCGGTCACGACCAGCGCGATGCCGCGGACCTGGTTGGTCAGGTTCGTCGCCATCGTGTTCACGTTGTCGGTCAGGTCCTTCCAGGTCCCCGACACGCCCTTCACCTTCGCCTGGCCGCCGAGCTTGCCCTCGGTGCCGACCTCGCGCGCGACGCGGGTCACCTCCGACGCGAACGACGACAGCTGGTCGACCATCGCGTTGATCGTGTTCTTGAGCTCGAGGATCTCGCCGCGGACGTCGACGGTGATCTTCTTGCCGAGGTCGCCCTTGGCGACGGCGGTCGTCACCTGCGCGATGTTGCGGACCTGGTTGGTCAGGTTGCTGGCCATCGTGTTGACGTTGTCGGTCAGGTCCTTCCAGACGCCGGAGACGTCGCGGATCGCGGCCTGGCCGCCGAGCTTGCCCTCGGTGCCGACCTCGCGCGCGACGCGGGTCACCTCCGAGGCGAACGAGCCGAGCTGGTCGACCATCGTGTTGACGGTCCGCGCGGTGCGCAGGAACTCGCCCTTCATCGGCCGGCCGTCGACCTCCAGCGCGATCCGCTGCGACAGGTCGCCGCGCGCGACGGCCCCGATCACGCGCGCGACCTCGGTCGTCGGACGCACCAGATCCTCGATCAGGGCGTTCAGACGATCGGCGCTCTCGGCCCAGGCTCCGCGCACGCGCCCGAGAGCGACGCGCCGCCCGCTGCGTCCTTTCTTGCCGACCGACTCGCCGACCCGCCGGAGCTGGCGCGCGAGGCGGCGGTTGAGCGCGAAGATCGCGGCGATCTCGGCCGAGATCTCGGCGTCGGCGGGGTCGGCGGCCGGCGGGGGGGCGGCGCTGAAGTCGCCGCGCCGGAAGGCGCGCAGGGCTTTCAGAAGCCTTCGCCGATACCGCCGCTCGGGATCCGGCCGTGCGCGCGCCATCGCGACAGTATGAGACGCGGCGGAGAGGCGCGCAACGTGCCGGATGTCAGCCGCGTCAGCGGCTCAGACGATCAGCTGGTAGCCGGCGCGCGTCGTCGTCAGACGGTAGCCTTCGGTCCCGAGGTCCTCGCGCAGGCGCGAGACGGTCTTCTCGAGGTCGTTCTTCGTCCCGTCCGGTCCCCAGACCCGGACGACGAGGTCCTCCCAGCGGAGCTCGCCGCCGGATTGGACCAGGTGGAAGAGGACCTCGAAGCGCTTCGGACCGAGGTTGGCGACCATCCGCGCGCCGACCCGCGCCGAGCGCGTCTCCGGGAACAGCCGGAACGCGCCGCGCTCGAGGACCGGCGGCGCGGACGCGCCGCCGCGATCGGCGAGAAGCCGCTTGATCCGCCCGACGAGCTCCTCGGAGCGGACCGGCTTGCGCAGATATTCGATCGGCCCGAGAGCGCGGATCTCCGTCTCGAAGCCGCCCGCATCGAACGGGTAGGCGGTCAGCACGATGACCGGGATCTCGCGCGTCTCCTTGTGCCGCTTCAGCAGCTTGATGACCTCGGCTCCGTTGAGGCCCGGGAGCATCAGGTCGAGGAGGATCAGGTCCGGGCGCAGAGCCAGCGACTTCTCGTAGCCCTCGGGCCCCGTGAACGCGTAGTGGACCTCGAAGCCCTGGTTGCGCAGGATGCGCGAGACCAGCTGCTGGAATTCCGGGTCGTCTTCGACGCTCAGGATGCCGGGCATGCGAGGGTGGCGTCAGTCCGATGATATCAACTTTCGGGAGGCCTTCCGCGTTCGGCGGCGAGCCCCAGCGCCTCGGCCAGGTCGCCGTCCTCGAAGGGCTTGAGCAGGAGACGCTCGGCGCCCTCGGCGAGCGCGCGCCTCTCGAGGTCGCGCGTCACCCAGGCGGTCATGATGATCAGGCGGCAGGAGCGGGTGCGCGGGTCCTCGCGCAGGCGGCGGCAGAGCTCCCAGCCGTCCATCTCCGGCATCGACAGGTCGAGCAGGACCGCGTCGGGGGGCTGGCGCCGCGCCTGGCGCAGGCCCGCCGCGCCGTCGTAGGCCGCGCCGACGCGCAGGCCCGCCCGGCGCAGGCGCAGGAGCAGAGGCTCGACGAGATCCCGCTCGTCGTCGACGATCAGCAGCGACTCAACGCGTCTCGAGTCCGGCACGCGGCTCCTCCTGCGGCGCGTCCGGCGCGCCGACGAGCGGCATCGTGAAGCGGAAGCAGGCGCCGCGGCCGACCGCGTTCTCGGCCCAGATGCGCCCGCCGTTGAGGCCCATGATTTCGCGCGAGATCGCCAGTCCGAGGCCGGTCCCCTTGTAGCCGGCTCCGCCGCGCGGGCGGTCGAGCTGGACGAACTTGTCGAACAACGAGCCGAGCTTCTCCGAAGGGATGCCCGGGCCGTCGTCGACGACGCTGACCTCGACGGCCTCCGCGCCGACGGCGGCGCGCACGGTCACGCGCGCGCGCGCGTAGCGGACCGCGTTCTCGAGCAGGTTCGACAGGACCTGGGCGATCATGTCGGCGTCGACGCGCACCTCGGGCGACCCGGACGGCAGGTCGAGCGCGAACGTCAGGCGCCGGCCGCGGTTGGCCATCTTGACGCCGGCGACGATCTCCCGCACGAGCTCGAGCGGGTCGAGAGGCGCGCGGCTGACGCGCGCGCGCCGCGACTCGAGACGGGACAGGTCGAGGAAATTGTTCAAGAGGCGCGTCAGCCGGTTGATGTTGCGGTCGGCGGAAACGATCAGCTCCGCCTGCTCCTCGTTCAGCGGGCCGGCCAGACGGTCGCGCAGCGTGCCGACGACGGCCTTCACGACGCTGAGCGGCGAGCGCAGCTCGTGCGCGACGGTGCTCAGCAGTTGATCCTTCAGCTGGTCGCCGCGCGCGCGCTCGCGCACCTCGGCGCGGATCGCCTCGAGCTTGCGGAGTTCGGTCACGTCCCGGATCGTGGCGAGCCAGGCCGGCGCGCCGCGCCAGTCGATCTCGGCGACGCGCATCTCGGCGGAGATCTCTCGTCCGGGCTCCGGCGCGAGCTTCAGCTCGACGCGCCGCTCCGGCGCGAGCTCGTAGGCGAAGACGCGGCCGACCAGGTCCTGGCGCTTTCGGCCGCCGAGCAGGGCCAAGGCCGCCGGATTCGCGTAGCGCACCGTCTTCGTGCGGTCGACGATCAGCGTGCCGTCGGGCGAGGCGTCGACGACGCCCTCGATCTGTCGGAACAGGCGGTCGCGCTGGAGAGCGAAGCCGACGGCGAGGCTCAGGCGCCGCGCGTCGATCTTGCTCTTGCTTAGGAAGTCCTGCGCGCCGCGCGCGATCGCCTCCAGCCCGACGTCGTCCTGGTCGACGTTCGTCAGCACCACGACCGGCACGCCGGGGGCGCCCTCGCGCATGCGCGTCAGCGTCTGCAGCCCCTCGCTGTCCGGCAGGAGCAGGTCGAGCAGGACGATGTCGAACTCCTCGCGGGCGAGGAGCGCGAGGCCGTCCTCCAGGCGCTCGGCGTTCTGCAGCACGTAGTTCAAGGACGGGCCGCAGGCCTGGTTGACGTACGCGTTCATCAGCATCGCGTAGTCGGGATCGTCCTCGACGAGAAGGATCCTCACTCTCTGTTCCATGACTCGCCTCCGCCGCAGCCGGCGCCGGCGGACCGGGTCGCCGGCAGGACGACGGTGAAGAGCGCGCCGCGGCCGGGCGCGCTCTGCGCCGAAATGGAGCCTCCGTGCCGCGCGGCGATCTTGCGGCAGATCGCGAGGCCCATGCCGGTGCCCGGGTACTCGCGGCGGCTGTGCAGGCGCTGGAAGGGCTGGAACAGGCGGGCGGCGTAGCGCGGATCGAAGCCGACGCCGTCGTCCTGGACGCAGAGCTCCGCGCAGGCGTCCGCGCGCGGGCGCGAGAAGATGCGGATCTTCGGCGGGCGGCCCGGCGCGCGGAACTTCAACGCGTTCTCGATCAGGTTCTGCAGGAGCTGGCGCATCTGCGCGGCGTCGGCCTCGACGACCGGCAGGGGCTCGACGCGGACCTCGCCGCCCGAGCGCGCGATCTCGTCGGCGAACTGCTCGGCGACCTCCCGGGCGAGGGGCTCGAGCTCCACCGGGGCGGCCGCGAGGGCGCCGGCGCCGACGCGGGCGAGGCGCAGCAGGGCGTCGATCAGATCCTGCATCCCCCGCAGGGAGGCGAGGAGGCGGCCCATCGTCTCGCCGGCCTCCGCGGGCAGGCCGCCGAGCTGGGACTTCAGCAGGTCGGCGAAGGCGGCGGCCTTGCGCAGGGGCGCCTGCAGGTCGTGCGAGGCGACGTAGGCGAACTGCTGGAGCTCCGCGTTGGAGCGCGCGAGCTCGGAGGTCATGTCGTCGAGGACGCGCTGGGCGCGGCGGCGCTCCGTCGCGTCGTGCACGAGCTTCACGTAGCCGCTCAGGCGCCCGGCCTCGTCGCGCAGCGGCGTCAGCATCGAGAGGCCCCAGAAGCGCTCGCCGCCCTTGCGGCGGCGCCACCCCTCGCCCTCGCTGCGCCCGTTCTTCTCGGCCTCGCGCCGGTGCGCCCCGGGTTCCCCGGCGCGGACGTCGGCGTCGCTGAAGAAGACCGCGTAGGAGCGCCCGAGGATCTCGCTCGGCGCGTAGCCGAAGACGCGCTCGGCGCCCCGGTTCCAGCTCGCGACGCGCCCGCGCGCGTCGAGGCGGAAGATCGCGTAGTCGCGGCTGCCCTCGATGAGCAGGCGCAGCTGCTCCTCGCTGCGCCGCTGGGCGTCCTGCGCGGCGCGCGCGACGGTGACGTCCTCGAAGATGACGCCGACGAGCGGGGGCTCCAGCGCGAAGACCTTCAGCGCGAAGCGCACGCCCGGGGCGCGCACGGGGTCCGAGAAATCGGCGAGCTCGCGCTCGTGGCCGTCGTTCAGGACCTCGCGGCAGACCCGCGGCAGTTCGGTCTCGAGGACCTCCGGGGCGAAGTCCCGCAGCGTCCCGAGCCCGCCGCCGGCGGCGACGCCCGCCAGCGCGCGACCGGCCGGATTGAGCTCGGTCACGCGCCAGGAGGCCGGATCGTCCGGGTCGTTCAGGCGCAGGATCGCGGCGCCGATCGGAAGCGCCTCGACCAGGCGGCGGTAGAGCTGGATGCGCTGCTGGTCGCCGCGGCGCGCGAGCGCGGCCACGCGCAGGGTCGCGTTCGCCTCCCACAGATCCTGGTCGCGCTCGCCGACGCGCCGCTCGAGCGCGGCCCGCGCGCCGCGGAGCTCCTCCTCGACGCGGCGCCGCTCGGCCAGCAGGGCGCGCAGCAGGAACGCGGTCAGCGCCGCGGCCGCGGCGTAGGCCGACGCGAACAGCAGGTCCGCAGCGGCCGCGGAGCCGGAAGCGAACGCTCCCTCGCCGCGCAGGGTCCGCCACTGGATCAGGATCGCGAGCAGGACGGCGCCGCCCGTCGTGGCGCGCGCGTCGAGGCGGCAGGCCAGCCAGATCAGCGCCAGGAGCGGCGCGAAGCTGAACGGATGGCCGACGCCGTCGAGCGCGCCGCCGAAGCCGAACCAGGCGCAGGCGCCGATCAGCGCGAGGGCCGCGCCGGTCTCGAACCCGCCCGCCGCGCCGGCGCGGCGCGCGGCTCCCGGGCGCCAGGCGAGGAGAAGGGGGCAGACGAGCAGGACTCCGGCGGCGTCGCCGAGCCACCACGTGAGCCACGCCGAGCCGTACAGCGCGCGCGGGACGAGTCCGGCGGCGACGAAGGCCGAGGCGCCGACGCTCGCGGCGAGCAGGCAGGCGAGCGGAGTCAGCGCGGCGAAAGCCAGGACGCCGCGCACGCTCTCGAGAAAGTCCGTCCCGCCGGGCGCGCGCTCGATGAGGAGCGCCGTGATCCAGGCTTGCGCCGCGCTGGCCAGCCCCGTCGCCGTCGAGGCCAGGAACGCCGGCGCCGCGGGCGCCGCCGCCGCGAGCTGGACCTGAAGGTTGGCCAGGCAGGAGCCGAGCGCGACGCCGGCGGCCGCGAGCGGCCCCAGCAGGAGGACGGCCGCGGCCGCGAAGCCGGCGGCCGGCCACACGGCGCAGGAGACGGTCCCGGGCACGGCCAGGGTCAGGCCCGCTCGGGCCAGAAGATAGTAGCCGGCGGTCGAGCCGGCGAACAGCGCCAGCCTGCGCGCGGCGGGCGAGGGTCCCGCGGTTTTCATCGCGCCTCCAATGCGTCGCCCCATTTTGGGGCGGCGCGGGCGGCGCTTCCAGGCCGAGGCTGTCAGCGGTGTCAGCCGGGCCGGCCCGCCTCGACGCGGGGAGGGGGCCGTTCCGCGCGGCGCATTCCTCGGGAATTGCGGGCGAGCCCCGCGAGTCTGGGGTCGGGGGGGGGAAATCGTACCGGCGGTGGGAATCGAACCCACACGGCCTTGCGGCCAACGGATTTTGAGTCCGTCGCGTCTGCCAGTTCCGCCACGCCGGCGCGACGCGATTCTAGCATTTGGGGCGCCTCCCTCGCGGGGCGCTCTCGCCGCGCGCCGCGAACAGGGGGCGGCCGCGCCGCGTCGGGGCGGGGGCGGTCGAGACGCCGATCGCCGACGGTCCTCCGGCGGAGGCCGCGGCGGCCGGCCATTTGGCATACTCTGCCCGATGACGAGACGCCGCGCCGTCCCCTGGGCGCTCCTGGCCGCGGCCGCGGCGGGAGCCCTCTTCTTCGCGCGGATGCGCGTCCGCGTCGATCCCGACCTCTTCTTCCACCTCGCCGACGGCCGCGGCGTCTTCGCGGGCCGCCTGCCGCTCGCCGAGGCTTACTCGTACACCCGCGCCGGGCGCCCGATGGTCGCGACCGAGTGGCTGTCGAGCGCGTCCTTCTACGCCGCGTTCCGCGCCGGCGGCTATCCCGCGGTCGCCCTGCTGGCCTCCCTGCTCCTCGCCGGCGCCCTCGGGCTGGCCGCGGCCGCGATCGGCGCGGAGACGTCCGAGGAGACTCGGGCCCTGCTCGTCGCGCTGGCCGCCTTCGCTCTGCTGCCCTTCGCCCTCGCGAAGGTCCAGAACTACACGTTCCTGCTCTTCGCGCTGGACCTGTACTGGATCCGCCTCTGGGAGCGGGGGCGGCGCTGGGTCCCGTGGGCGATGGCGGGCCTGCTCGCGCTCTGGGTCAACCTGCACGGCGGCTTCATGCTGGGCTGGGTCCTGCTCGGCGGCGTCTGCGCGCTGGAGCTGGGGCGCACGCGCCGCGCCGCGGCGCTCCTGCCCTGGGCGGCCGGGACCTTCGCCTGCTTCCTGCACCCGAACGGCGCGCTGGCCTTCGTCTATCCGATCTGGTTCGTCTTCGCGCCGCCGGCCGGGCGCTCCCTGATCGTCGAGTGGCGGCCGGCGGCGCTCGCGCTGCCGCTCCTGCCCGACGCGCTGATCCTGGCCCTGGCGCTCGCCCTGCGCGCCGACCGCCTGCGCTCGCGCTTTCCCTGGGCCCTGCCGGCCCTCGTCTTCCTCGTCATGGGCCTGCGCGCGCGAAAGATGCTCCCCTTCTTCGCGCTGAGCGCGGCCGTCGCCGCCGGCCGGGCCGCGGCCGGCGTCGCCCGGAGCCGGCCGCGCGGGCGCCTGGCGCTGGCC
>JAGWRY010000079.1 GCA_028869495.1 Elusimicrobiota bacterium
CGGCGCCGCGGCGGTCGACGCGGAACCCGGGACGACGGCCGGGGACGGGGCCGCGCCCGTCATGGCCGCGCTGGCGGCGGGGCCGAGCTTCGGGGCCGCCATCCCCGCTCCCGCGGCCGGAGACGCCGCCGTCGCCGAGGAGATCGGATTGACGAGGCGGTCGGCCGCGGGGGGCGCGCGGAAGACGCCGCCGGCGGGGAGGCGAGACTTCACCTTCAGGCTGAGCGAGTGGTCGTGCGCCGCCTTCAGGCGCGACCACCAGTTGTAGAACAGGAATCCGGGCACGGCGAGGGCCGCGATCAGGACCAGCCAGCCCAGCCCGCCGCGGCCTCCGCCGGCCATCAGTGGTATCTCCGCTTGGGGATCACCGTCGCGATCTCGCAGGAGGCCTCGTTGTAGCCGCTCGAGTCCATCGTCTTGGCCAGGTCCAGCGTCTGCAGCTGCATCAGCGGCTTGGCGCTCTCGAGGCGCAGCAGCCAGTCGTAGAATTCGCCGAAGCGCAAAGACAGCGTGACGTCGCAGACTTGGTAGATGAGCCCCTGGAGCTCGACTTCCTTGACCGGCTTGAACGACTCCGTCACCAGGCCTCCGGCGTCGAGCGAGTCGCGCACCGAGTTGAACAGCCACTGGTCGCGATCCTTCATCGTCGGCAGGCGCGCGTACGCCGCGTCGAGCTGGGAGATGGTCGTGTCGTACTGCTCGCCGTAATGCTCGAGGAGCTTCGCCTCGTCGATCTCCTTCTGCAGGCGCGCGCTGCGCGTCTGCGGCGGCGCGTAGACCCCGGCGTACGCGATGAAGATCACGACGCCGGCGATGCCGAACGCGCGTCCGAAGCGCTTGCCGCCCTTCTCCTTGACGTTCCGGACGACCATCGAGATCTCCTCGGTGACGAGCTCGACGTAGGGCTTCAGGTCGATCTTGCCGGCCATCACTGCTTCCCCGTGAGGACGATCGTGAACTGCGTGCGGTTGGCCAGCCTGTTCGCCAGCGCCGCCGGGGTCAGGCCGCTCGTGGCGCCCGAGTCCCCGCCCGGAGTCTGCGCGTTCTCATAAGAGACCTGGATGTCGAAGCCCTTGCCGATGTCCTTCTCCCGAGACAAGGCGTCCTTGAAGCGGACGACGAGCGTCTGCTCCTCCGAGACCGACGTGGACTGCGAGTGTCCGTGCAGGGTGACCATGAAAGCCTGCTTGTCTCCGGCCTGCAGCGGGTTCGAGATCGAGATGTGATCGAGCCAGATCTGGGGCGGCATCGCGTCGATGATCTCCTTGAGCAGGACGGAGATCTTGACCTGCCCGCCGCTCGAGACGGTCCTGAGCAGGTCCAGCTGCTTCTGCATGCGCTGGAGGATCGTCTGCATGTCCGCCTCGTTCTTCCCGCCGAGGGTGCTCTTCGCCCCGGCCGAGACCTTCGCGCGGTAGCTGTAGAGCGCGCGGGCGCGGTAGCTGTAGCTCGCCGACTTCCATAGGCCGAGGACGCACAGCAGGGCCGCGAGGGCTCCGCCGGCCAGGATGATGTCGCGCGCGGTGCGCAGTTCGTCCTCGGTCACGCGTTCGGCCCCCGCGAGGTCGATCGCGCCGGCCGCCGGCGCGAGCGAGAAGGCCGACGCGCCCAGCGCCGCGTATCCCCCCCAGTCGCCGCTCTTGATGCCGAGGAGCTTCGGCGTGTCCATCAGCGCGGCCGGCAGTCCCGTCTCCTGGGAGAGGGCGTTCATCAGCGCGTCCAGGCCCGCGACGTTCCCGCTGACGCGCAGACGGGTCGGCAGCGCCAAGCCGAGCTGCTTCTGCACGAAGGACAGGCAGCCGCTGAGGTCGATCTTGCGCTGGTCGGCGACCGTCGCCTCCTCCCCGAGGAACACCTCGCGGAAGAACACCGGCTCGCCCCGCGAGACGAGCATGATGCGCACGCTGCCGCCGTCGATGTGGACGTGCACGAACGGCGCGGGGTCCTTCTCCGGCGCCGCGGACTGCCACATCCGCAGGACCGACAGCGGGGCGACCTCCAGGCCCGCCAGCTTCAGGCCCAGGGCGGCCGCCAGGCCTTTGACGTTCTCGACGTTCTTCTTCTGAGTGACCGCGATCAGCACGCCGAGACGGGCCTTGCCGGCGGCGTCGGGCGGCATCGCCTCGGCCTTGTAGTCGTGCGCGAGGACGTCGAACGGGATCGGGATGTACTTCTTGGCCTCGAGCGGGACCGCCGAGGGCAGGAACCGCCTCTCGACGGCCGGCATCGCGAAATAGCGCAGCAGCCCGAGGTGATGGGAGAGAGCGACGCGCACGTTCTTCGAGTTCCAGCGCAGCTGGGACATCGACTGGCGCACGAGGCCGGCGACTTTGGCGGGGTCGTTGAGGAAATCCGTGCTCATCGTCGCCGTCCCGGCGGGGCCCTTGCCCTCGGTCGGGATCGGGATGCGGACCAGGTGGTCGACGGCCAGGCGCCCGTTCTTGCCGAGGTGCGTCTCGGACAGGTAGATCATGTCCGTGCTCAGGTAGAGGCCGAGGCTGGTCGCGGGCTTGGCGGTCTCGCGGCCGAAGGCTATCTGCTCGATGAGGGCGTCGTACTTGCTCATCGCTCGTTCCTCGCCATGGTCAGTTCGACGGTGGCGCCGGAGCCGACGGACGAGCCGACCTGGATCTTGCTCGGCGCGACCTGATAGCGGTTGATCAGCAGACCGGCGACCATCTTCGCGCGGCGGTCGGCCAGCGCGGCGGCGTCGGTCTCGCCGGAGGCCGCGTGGCCGACGATCTTCAGCGTCTCCAGCGGATAGGACGAGAGGGCGTCGGCGGCCCGGGCCAGCTGCGTCTCGGAGGCGGCGGTCATCCGGTGCGTGTTCTTGTCGAAGCGCAGGACGTAATGCCCCGGGCGCGCGCTGCGTTTGGCCGCGGGCTTGCGCGCGGCCTTCCTGCGAACGGCGGCCGTCGGCTGGGACTCCTTGGCGGCCCGGCCCTTGTCCGCGCGGGACGCGCGCCGCGCCTTCACGGCGCGGCGGACGACGCGCGCGCGCGGCGAGACGCGGCGCACGCGGGAGATCTCGACCTTGCGCAGGGAGGGCTTGACGCCCTTGACCAGGGGCGCGGCGCTGGAGCCGGGGAGGTCCTCGCTCGGCGCGGAGACGCGCTCGACCGCCGCGGCCGGCCCCGCGGAGCCCTCGGACGCGGAGGCCGCGGGCGACGGCGCGGGAGTCGCCAGCAGGTCTTCCGGCGCCTCCTGCGGGGCCCGCACCTGGATCCAGCGGTGCAGGGTCCGGCGGCGGTCCTTCGCGTCGAGAGCCGTCAGCACGCACTCGTAGCGGCCGGGCGGGAGGGGCCGGCCGTAGTAGTTGCTGCGCCCGTTCCAAAAGATCTGGTGGAACACCGGCCCGCCGCCGACGACCTCCTGCAGCGGCGCCAGCTCCTGACCGTCCTTCGCCGGCCGCAGCAGCTGAAACTTCCACGAGACCAGCCCGACCGGCGGGTCCGAGACCGAGAATTCGATGATCGCGCCCTGGTGCAGGGACGGGTCGATGCGGTCCGGGAAGATCCCCAGGGAGATCGGCGGCCCCAGCTCCTCGCCGACGGCGCTCTCGACGGAGAGGTTCATCGGCTGGTCGTACTGGAAGACGAGGTCGACGCCCTTGAAGTCCGCCAGCGACGGCGGGATGTCGACCTGGGTGTTGAGCAGGTTCACGTGCACGCGCGGCGGGGCGACGCCCGCCTGGAAGAGGGTCGACGAGATGCCCATCGTCCGGCGCATGTCGAGGACCTTCGCGTCGCCCATCGCGGTCCCCTCGGGCAGGATCACGACCTGGGTGCTGCCCAGCGCGAAGACCAGCTTCGTCAGCGGATCGAGGATGCGCCCCGCGTCGCGGCGGAACGTGATGCCGGAGTCGAACAGCAGCGACGACGGGATGCCCAGCGCGGCCGGGTCGCCGTTGTCGCGCATGACCACGCGCAATCCGGCGAAGGCCTTCAGCGCGTCGAGGCTCCTTTCCTGCGCGGCGCGCAGGCGGGCCCGGATCTCCTTGCGCATCACCGCGCGGTCCGAGGCCGACATCTTCTCCCCGCGGGTGACGCGGGTCTGCGCGCGCGGCGGGCGCGGAGCCGACTCGCCGGGCTCCTCGATGACGTCGAGACGCGCCGGCCGCCGCTCCGGAGCGGCGACGCCGGTCGCGACGACCGAACCGGCGTCCGACGCCGCGGGCGGCGGCGC
>JAGWRY010000080.1 GCA_028869495.1 Elusimicrobiota bacterium
CGGCCGCTGCTGGCCGGCGCAAGCCTGGAGGCGAGGATCGCGGCGCTCCAGCGCGCGCGCCGCGGCGCGCGCGCGCAGGCCGCGTTCTCGGTGTCGACGACGCGGCGCTCGGCCGCGGCCGCGGCGGCGCTGATCGCGCGGAGGCTCCCATGAGCGAGGAGACGCTGTTCGTCGGGCCCGGGGCGCGGCTGAAGGCGCGGGCCTGGACGCGCGGGCTTTCGCCGTCGGGGCGCGTCGCGCTGGTCAGCGAGCCGGACGTCTGGCGGCGCTGGGGGAAGGGCGTCGAGCGCGCGCTCTCCTTCGCGGGCCTGGCGGTCTACCGGCATCTCCTGCCCTCCGGCGAGGCGGCCAAGTCCTGGCCCGCGGTCGCGGAGCTGATGGACGGCATGCTCGCCGCGGGCCTGGGGCGTGACGCGGGCCTGGTCGCCCTCGGCGGCGGGACGGTCACCGACGCGGCGGGCTTCGCGGCGGCGCTGTACCTGCGCGGCATCCCCTGGGTCTCGATGCCGACGTCGCTGCTGGGCCAGCTGGACAGCGGCCTGGGCGGCAAGACCGGCATCAACCTCGCCGGCGACAAGAACCTGGCCGGCGCCTTCCACCGCCCGCGCGCCGTCGTCTGCGATCCCGAGGTGCTCGCGAGCCTGCCGCCGCGCGAGCGGGTCTCGGGGCTGGGCGAGGGCCTGAAGTACGGTCTGGTCTTCGAGCCCGCGCTGTGGCGCTGGAGCGTCGAGAACCTGGACGCCCTGCGCGCCGGCGAGCCGCGGGCGCTGGCGCGCCTGGTCGCGCGCGGCGCGGACTGGAAGCGGAGGATCGTCGCGCGCGACCCGCATGAAACGAAGGGCCCGCGCGAACTGCTCAACTTCGGCCACACGCTGGGCCACGCCCTCGAGTCGGCGGCGGGGCTGGGGACCCTGCGCCACGGCGAGGCCGTGATCTGGGGGATGCGCGCCGCCCTGCGCCTGTCGGTCGGCGGGGCGGGGCTGTCGCCCTCCTTCGCTCTCGAGGCCGACCGCGTGCTGGCGGGGCTTCCCGTGCCCCTGCCGCGCCGCGTCGAGCCCGCGCGCCTGCTGGCCTCGGCACGCCGCGACAAGAAGGCGCGCGCCGGGGTCCTGCGCTTCGTCCTTCTGCGCGCGCCGGGCCGGCCCGTCGTGCGCCCCGTCGCCGAGGACGCGGTCCTGCGCGCCGTCGCGGAGATGCTGTGAACGTCCTGGTCCTGCACGGCCCGAACCTGAATCTTTTAGGCGAGCGCGAGCCTGAAGTCTATGGGCGGATGACGCTGGCGCAATTGAACGGCAAGCTGAAGGCGCACGCCCGGGCGCGGAAGGTCGTCCTTCGCATCCGCCAATCGAACCACGAGGGCGAACTGGTCGACCTCCTCCACGCGCACCGCCGATGGGCCGACGGGATCGTTTTCAACCCCGGCGCCTACACGCACTACTCGTACGCCCTGCGCGACGCGGTCGCCGCGATCCGAGTGCCGACGATCGAGGTCCACCTGTCGGACGTCCGCAAGCGCGAACGCTTCCGCCGCGTCTCCGTGATCGCGCCGGTCTGCGCCGGGCGGCGCCTGGGCCGTGGGGCGCGCTCGTACCTGGACGCGATCGACGACCTGATCGCGCGAGAGTAGGATCAACGCGTGCCGCGTCCCTTCTCCGTCGTCCGCGTCCCGCTGGGCTTGAGCGGCCTGGACGCGGCGTCCTGCCTGGAGCGGCTCCTGTCGCCGGGCGGGACGGGCTTCCTGATCGAGAAGACCGAGGACGGCGAAAAGCGCGCCTGGATCGGCGTCGCGCCTTTCGAGACCCTCGTGGTCGAGGGCGGCCGCGCGTACGCCTTGAGCGGCGGGCGGCGGCGGCGACTGCCGGGAAATCCGTTCGCGGCCCTGGGGAAGCGTTTGTCGGAGTTCCGCGCGCGCGGCGGCGCGGCCTTCGACGGCGGCGCGACGGGACTGCTCGGCTACGAGATGGTCCGTCACCTCGAGCGCGTCCCCGCGCGGGCGGAAAGGCGCGAGGCGGCGCTCGGCCTCTACGACCGCGTCGTCGTCCTGGAGGGCGGCCGCGCGAGCTTGCGCGCATTGGTGAGGAATGCCGGTGAGCGCCGCCGACTGAAGGCCGAGGCGAAGATCCTCGCCGAGCGCCTGCGCGGAGCCGCCGCCGTCCGCGTTCCGCCGCCGTCGGGGAAGCTTCTTCCGGCGACTCCGCGCCGAGGCCGCGCGGCCTTCCTGCGCGGCGTGCGGCGCCTGAAGGAGCACATCCGCGCCGGCGACGTCTTCCAGGCGGTGCTCTCCGAGGGCTTCGACGCGCGCCTTCCCGGCGGCCCGATCGCCGCCTACCGCCGCGTGCGCGCGGCCAACCGGGCGCCTTACCTGTTCTGCCTGGTCGACGGCGCGCGGGCCGTGCTCGGCGCCTCGCCGGAGCGGCTGGTGCGCGTCCGAGGCGGCACGGCCGAGAACTGCCCGATCGCGGGCACGCGCCCGCGCGGGCGCACGCGCGCGCAGGATCTTCGCCTCGAGAAGGAGCTGAGGGCCAGCGAGAAGGAGCGCGCCGAGCACCTGATGCTCGTGGACCTGGCGCGCAACGACCTGGGCCGGATCGCGGCGCCGGGCACGGTGAAGGTCGCGCGCTTCATGCGCACGCGCCGCTTCTCGAACGTGATGCACCTGGTCAGCGAGGTGCGCGCGAAGCTCGACGCCGGGAAGACGCCGTGGGACGTCCTGGCGGCCTCGTTCCCGGCCGGGACGGTCAGCGGGGCGCCGAAGGTGCGGGCGCTGGAGCTCCTCGCGGGCCTGGAGCGGACGCCGCGCGGCTTCTACGCCGGCGCGGTCGTCCAGCACGACTTTTCCGGGAGCCTCGACAGCTGTCTGGCCCTGCGCACGCTGGAGCTGACCGGGGAGCGCGCGCGCCTGCAGGCCGGGGCCGGCATCGTCGCCGACTCCGACCCCGCCTTCGAGTGGCGCGAGGTCAACCACAAGCTCGCGGGACTGCGCCGCGCGCTGGGGGGGCGGGCGTGATCCTCCTCCTCGACAACTACGACTCGTTCACCTACAACCTCTACCAGGCCGTGCGCGCGCTGGGCGCCGAGTGCCGGGTCGCGCGCAACGACGCCTTGAGCGTCCGGGCCCTGCTCGCGCTCAAGCCGCGCGGGCTGATCCTCTCGCCGGGGCCGGGCCGCCCCGAGGACGCGGGGGTCATGCCGGAGCTCCTGCGCCGCGCCCCGGCGCGCCTGCCGATCCTGGGCGTCTGCCTCGGCCACCAGGCGATCGCCCAGTCCTGCGGGGGGAGGGTCGTGCGCGCCAGAAAGCTCATGCACGGCAAGACCTGCCGGATCGCCCACGACGGGCGCGGGGTCTTCCGCGGCCTGCCGCCGCGATTGGTCGTCGCGCGCTACCACAGCCTGGTCGCGGCCGAGCCGCTCCCCGCGGTCCTGGAGGCGACGGCCCACGCCGAGGACGGCGCGCTGATGGGCCTGCGCCGCCGCGACCGTCCCGTCGAGGGCGTGCAGTTCCATCCCGAGTCGGTCGCGACGCCCCTGGGCGCGCGGATGCTGGCCAACTTCCTGGCCGCGACCCGACGGGCCTGAGGCGCCGGGCCCATCGGCCCCGCCCCCCTGGGGCCTAGGGCCCGTGCGCCCGGGACGTCGGACGGGCATAATAAGGAACGATGCGCCCCGTCCTGCGCCGCCTCCTGCGCTCCGCCGTCGGCCCGCTGGCCGGACTGCTCGCGCTGACGGCCGGCGCTTCCGCCCAGGTCGTTCGCGGACCCGAGGAACTGGCCGTCGTCCCGGCCCTCTCCGCGGCGCAGGCGCCGCTCGCGGCCTCGATCGGCGCCGCCGCGCCGACTGAACCGGCGGCCGCCCTCGCCGCCCCGCTTGCCGCGCC
>JAGWRY010000081.1 GCA_028869495.1 Elusimicrobiota bacterium
GCCGCCGCGTCGGCCTCGGCCTGCGCGCGCAGGACCGGGTCCTCGGCGTGCGCGGCCAGCCAGGCGGCCAGGAGCTCGCGCCAGCGCGCGACGGCCAGGTCCGCGAGCGCCTGCTGCCAGGCCTTGGTCAGGTCGAGCAGGCGCTCCTCGAGGTCGAGGCCGAGGGAGTAGAGGTCGGCCGTCTCCTTCTCGATCAGCGCGCGCTGGGTCTTCGTCAGCGAGATCTGCGTCTGCGTGCCGACCTGGAAGCCGCCGCCGGTGGCCTGCTCGGCGGTGCCGGGGCCGACCGGGTTCGACACGAAGCCGACCATCGCGCTCTCGCGCGTGTTGTCGAGGAAGGCGCCCGCGCGCGTCAGCGTCTCGATGTCGCGCGACAGCCGGCCGATCTCGAGCGCGATCAGGCGGCGCCCGACGTCCGCGTCGTAGACGCGCCTGAGCTCGGAGAGCGCCGGGTCCGACGGCGCGCGCGAGAAGAAGTCGGACAGCTCCTGGTCGAAGTCCGCGAGGGCCTTGCCGCCGGACAGGTCCGCCGCGGACTGCCCGGTCACCGCGCGCCAGAGCTGGCCGAGCGTGTACGTGGACGAGAACGACACCGACAGGCGGTTGTTGAGGCCGATGTACGGGCTGCCGTAGCCGATCGCCGCGGTCGAGTGGTCGCCGAACTTCTTCTGCAGCTGGGCGTAGTAGGCCGAGCCCGTGCCGATCACCTTGCCCTGCGCCGAGATCGCGATCCCCTGGCTCGGCAGCTCGAAGGACACGCGCCCGTTGAAGTCGTTCTGCTTCTGCCCGAGCTCGCCGCCGGCGCCGACGGTGACGACCGCGGAGCTTCCGCCGACGTCGAACGTGAAGCCCTTCAGGATCGACGCGCCGACCGCGCTCTGCGTGACGTCGTCGGTGCCGGCCGTGTGCGCGTAGTAGAGGTCGAGCGTGAACGAGTCCTTCTGCTTCAAGGCCTTGCCCAGGTCCACGCCGACGCCGACCTGGTCGCGCCGGTAGGTCTTCGTGTCGCCGGAGCCGGAGACGATGAAGGTCTGGTCGAGCGACGGGTCGTACTTCGTGAAGTCGAGGTTGACCGTCTGCAGGAACTGGCGCGGGTCCTTGGCCAGCAGCGCCGTCTCCTGCGCGTTCAGCGAGAGCACCTGCGTGAACTTCACGCTCGCCTTGAGATTGCCGCCGTAGTACTGCGGCTTGCCGGCCGCGCCCGAGGCCGCGAGATCCGCGAAGCCGGCCGCGCCGAAGTAGACCTTGCCGTCGGCCAGCAGCAGCGCGAAGTCGTCGAAGATCATCATGCGGGCTTCGCTCGCCTGGCCCGAGATGTTGAGGTTCGAGGGGATGTCCTGCGCGAACTTGTGGAACGTCACGTCGAGGTAGTTGACCGCGTGGTCGCTGTCGAGCGACTCGAGCTGGACGGTCACGCCCTGGTCGCCGTACGGGGCGTTGCCGGCCGACGGGGGGCTCGCGAAGCGGTAGCCGATCAGGCTGACGTTCTGCCCCCAGAGCTTCGCGATGTTGCCGAGCGTCGCCTGCGACTCGGTCTCCAGGCCCCCGGGCGACGAGAACTCGGTCTGGTAGACGAGGTAGAAGCCGTCCGGGCCCTGGCCGACCGGGATCACCTGCGAGCCCGGGATCAGCTGGGCCAGCGCGGCCGGGTTCTTCAGGATGTCGGCCTTCAGCGTCGCCAGCGCCGCTGGCGCGGCGTTCGGGGAGAGCGCTCCGAAGAGCTGGTTCAGGAAGTCCTCGAGGCGCGACTTCGGCACGACCAGCGTCTGCGGCCCGCCCGGCGCGTCGGCCAGCCACGCCGAGCCCGAGCCGACCGCCTCCTTCGCGCGCGCGGCCAGCGCCGGGCCCAGCCGCGACAGGTCGCCGATCCCGCCGAGGGCCGCGTCGAGCGAGCGGCGCGCGGCCGCCAGCTGGCGGACCGCCTCGTCGACGGCGGCCGAGGCCTCGTCGCTCTTGCGCTGGGCCTGCCGCGCCGAGACGTTCGTCTCGAGCACCTTGCGGGTCTTGTCCTGGATCGCCGACAGGCTCTCCGCGACGCGCGCCAGCGCGCTCTCGTTGGGGTTGTCCAGCTGCTGCAGCCAGCCGACGACCTCGCCGCGCTGGGAGTCGATGTTCGCCTTCGAGGCGGCGAGCGCGCTCTGGAACTGCTGGGCGGCCGACAGCTCGGCGGCGAGCGCCTGGTCGCCGGACGCGTAGGTCTGGCCGAGGCCGTCGTAGTAGGTCTTCGCCTCCTCGGCCGTCGAATCGCCCTCGGCGTCCCACGCCGCCTTCTGCCCGAAGAGGCCGGCGCCCTCGTCGAGGATCGACTTGAGGCCCGCGAACAGCGCCGCCTTGCGCGCGAGGACCGCCGCGCCGCCGGAGCGGTCGCCGGCGACCCAGGCCAGGTCCTGGTCCAGGTCGGCCTCGGCGCCCTGCAGGGCCGCCTGCGCGCGCCCGAGGTAGGACTGGAAGAGAGGGATGCGCCGGGTCAGGTACTCCTGCGAGCTCGAGACCAGCGCGTCCGCGAACAGGTAGCGCGCGAGGTCCTGCGCGTAGGAGTCGCCGGCGGGGCCGGTCGCGGTGCTGGGGACCAGGCGCTTGACCGCCTCGAGGCCCAGCAGCGCGATCTTCTGATCGGTCGACACGTCGAGCGGAGGCTGGGTCCCGACCGGGACCCCGCCGGAGCCGCCGCCGACCGACACCGACGGGGAGCCGCCCGCGGCCTGCGCCGCG
Organism: Elusimicrobiota bacterium; assembly: GCA_028869495.1. Lineage (GTDB taxonomy): Bacteria > Elusimicrobiota > Elusimicrobia > UBA1565 > UBA9628 > GWA2-66-18. Next base: position 2,713 of record JAGWRY010000081.1, read on the forward strand.
TCGGCGACGGACTGGATCGCGGCGGCCATGTTCTGCAGGACGCTGCCGCTGACCATCGCGTTGAGCTGGTCGCTCGTCGCGGGGGAGTTCGGGTCCAGGCCCGTCGGCAGCTTCCACTGCGCGGCCAGGTGCGTGCCGCCGAGCGCGTCCATCTGCGCGAGGATCGCGTCGATCTGGGAGGCGTCGGCGTTCATGCTCGCCGCCCGCGCGGCCTTCTCCGCCGTGTAGACGGCGACGCGCTTGACCAGCGAGTACGGCGCCTGCTCGCCGTAGACGTCCTCGGTGCCCGGGTCGTTGGGGTCGGTGCGCCGGCGCATCTCGTCCTGGTACTGCGCGACGACGCCGAGGTACCGGTCGTAGGTCTTGCGCAGGTTCGCGATGCCGGCCTGCGCGGCGCCGACGTCGTAGGGCCTGGCCCCGTCGGAGGCCAGCGCCCAGGGGAGCGTCTGGTTCAGGCCGTCGGAGATCTCCTGGTAGAGCTGCTTCTTCTGCGTGTAGAGGGTCTGGTAGCCGTCTCCCTGGTTCGACGGGTCGGCCTGCTCCAGGCGCGTGTTCTGGTACGGGATCAGCACGCCGTCGACCAGGCCCTGCAGGCTCTTCAGGGCCGGGGCGATCTGTCCGTCGAGGAGCGCGCGCTTGCGGTCGATCAGCGCCTGCCCCTCGGAGGCGGGGGCGCCGGCCTTCACGTACGCCTCGTCGGCGGAGACGTCGTCGAGGACGGCCTTCCAGGCCGTCACCGCCTGCGCGAACGCGTCGCGGGCCTTGGGCAGGAGCACGTCGACCGGCTGTTCGAGCGCGTCGGCCGTCGCCTCGGCCTCCAGGCGGCGCGCGGTCGCGTCGCCGAGGTAGGCGACCAGGCGCGCGAGGTCGATGTAGGCCGCCTTCGCCGCGAACCCCGCGTCGGTGTCCGGGATCGCGAGGCCCTGAAGGCGCGTCAGCAGGGCCGGGAGCGCGGTGCGCAGGTCCGCGGGCGCCAGGCTCGACAGGCGCTGGAGGGACGCCCCCGGGACCGCCGACTCGATGACCGCCTCGTCGGCGTCGGCGGCCTGCGCCAGCGGCGCCGAGGCCGCGGCCATCTGCGCGTCGAGGTCCTGCTCCTGTTTGCGCCAGACGACGAGGGAGACCGGCTGGGGGTCGCCGAAGGAGTCGGGCGCGGTCGCCTGGCTCGACGGGTCGAGCGCCGCGTTCACCGAGTCGAGCATCGCCTGCTGCTCGTCGAGCTGGCCCTGCCAGTAGGTCCGGCGGCGCGCGAGCATCGCCAGCACCTGCGCCGGCGTCGGGTTCGACATCGACTCGCTGGGCACGCCCGGCACCGCGACGACGAGCACGCCCGCGTACTCGACCGGGGCCGCCGCGATCTGCGCGTCGGCGCCGGAGAGCAGGGCGCGGTCGCCGGCGATCTCGGAGGACTTGCCCTGCAGGTACGACAGCGACAGCGACGAGACCCCCTGCGCCGGGTCGTAGGCCCCGGTCTTCAACTGCTCGAGCATGCCGGGCAGCAGCGCGAGGCGGCGGTCGTACTCGGCGACGGCGCTCGCGCTCTGTCCTTTATCGCGCGCGTCGATGGCCGCCAGCAGGGCCGGCACGTCCGCCTTGAAGCCGGCGACCGCGTCGGCCAGCTTGCCGACGTCGCCGGACAGCGACGCGAAGCTCGAGGCCTGCGCCTGGTCGTCGGCGACGGACTGCTGGGTCTCCTTCTTCCACTGGTCGACCTGCCCGGCCTGCTGGCCGGCGGCCGCGCCGGCCGCGTCGTTGGCCTTCTGCTGGGCCGAGATGCTCTGGATCTTCTTGTCGAGGAGGGCCTGCATCTGCGCGATCGCCGCGTCGGCCGAGTTCAGGATGTTCAGGCTGTAGGACAGGTCCATCACCATCGACAGCTGGGAGAAGTTCTTGCGGAACTCGAGGTCGTCCTTGCCCGAGCGGCGGTCCCGCAGGGCCGCGTCGCGCGCGCGCTGGGCGACCGCGAGCAGGGCCTGAGCGGCGTCGCGCTGGGCGACCGCGAGCTGGACCTGCGCCTTCAGGCGCTCGACCTGCGCGACCTGCGTCTCGACCGCCGCCGCCTCCTTGGCGGGCACGGGCGGGCCGGACGGCGCCGCCGCCGGCGCGCCGTCGCCGAGCTGTCCGAACAGGCGGCGCAGGGCGTCGAGGTCCGCCCAGCGC
>JAGWRY010000082.1 GCA_028869495.1 Elusimicrobiota bacterium
AAGTGACGCGCGATGCGCGCGACGAGGCGGGCGGTTTTGCGCTGGGGCAGGCCGAGTTTCCGCGCGGCTTCGGAGACGTTCCCACCCGCCTGCACCAGCGCGGCAAGGAGGGTTTCGGTCTCATCGTCCGGCAGTTTGAGCGCCCGCGGGAGGTCGGCCAGGGCCTTGGCTAGCACCGCCGAGCGCAGCTTGGCCGCGGGGTTTTCGGGGTAGCCGGACCCGAAACGAAGCGCCGGGGCCGCGGACTTCTCGTCTTCCTTTTCGGCGGCTTCGAGCTTCGTCAGCGGCTCGAAGAGCGCGCGCTCCACCTTCTGCCGGCGCCACTCGTCGCGCCGCCGGTTGGCCAGAATCTGGAGCAGGAACTTGGCCGCGAACGGGCTTACTTCCAGCGTCAGGCTCCGCGGCGCGAGCTCGTCCTGGATCTCCCCGGTGGTCGGCGGGAGCCGGAACAGCTTCTCCGAAAGGAGGTCGAGCAAGGCCTGCGAATCGGCAACCCCGTGCCAGGGCACGCTCCGCGGTCTCGACTTCGGAGGGTCGGCCGCGATCCGCCTCAGCTTCTCGTAAAGGTAGCTCGCCTGGTCGATCGTGAGCTGAACCCAGCGCGTCTTGAAGGGCTCGGCCGCACGTGCGCGCTCCCCACGCAGTTCGACCAGCAGGACGTCGCCTGGCGGCGGGATCTCCAGCGCTTCCGGGGCTTCGGGTTCCATGAAACGAGAAACGACTGAGTCGTTTCCCGTGGTCGCGTCCCGTTCCGGCGGGACCGTGGATACCCTGGGGCCGATCCCCCAAGCTACACGAGTTAGAGGGAGTATGCGGCGGGAAACGCCCCGCGACCAGGGACATTAGTCCCTAGGCGCTCTGCGTCGAAGGTCCCCCCTACCGGCCCGCCTGCATTCGCCTCAACCGGCGCACGACCGCGTGCATGGCTTGGGCGGACGCGCTCTCGAGCGCCGAAGCGAGGTCGGAGCCGACGGCCGAGGCCGACGCGCTCCAAAGGACCGTCCCCGTCTTCACGTCCACCAGCCGCACGGCCAGCGCCGCGTGGGCGGGGATGTCGTAGGTCTGGGGCACGATGGCGTCGCGGCGCGTCGTGCTGTAGCCGGTCACGACGTTCTGGATCGTCGTGATCCGCGCGCCGTGGTCCTTGCGCGTGCTTACGACCTGGCCGTAGATCGGGTTCGTGTTCTCCAGCGGGGTGTTGACCAGTTCCGTCTGCTGGCCCGGAGCGGAGTAGTCGGTCAGCGTCCCGAAGGCGAGCGCGTCCGCGCCGAGGAGCTTGCCGAGGCGCCGAATCTGCGACGGATCGACGGCGCCCGAGACGTCGAAAGCCTGCTCGCGCAGGAGCGCGTCGACTTGGCGTCGCTCGATCAACTGGTAGCCGGGCAGCAGAAGGTACTTGTCGAACGTCCCGGCCGCGATCGCGCCCGAGCCGGGCGCGCCGGGATAATCGGAGAAGGAGACGAGGGCCACGGTGCGCACGCGTCCCGGGTCGTAGCTCCGGCTGACGAGTACCGCCGCAGGCGGCGCGCAGGCCGCCGCGAACACCGCCGCCAGCAGAACGATCGCGCCGCGCTTAGTCATGGTCAGCAGAACTCCAGGCATCGGCTGCGACCTTCGCCTGGCCCTTCTGGTCGGGCGTCAGAACTTGGTCCAGGCGCAGCAAGGCCTCATGGGAGGGTCCGTCGCCGCGCTCCTCGGCCAGCAGATACCATTTATAGGCCTCGATGAGGTCGCGCGGCGCTCCCCGCCCTAGTTCGCTGTCGCGGCCGAGGCGGTACATCGCAAGCGCCGAACCATGCCGCGCCGCCAAGCCGTACCACTTGCGCGCGACCTTCTCGTCGCGGGCCACGCCGCGGCCGTTCTCGTACATCATCGCGAGATTGCCCTGAGCGAACGGGAACCCCTGTTCGGCCGCCTCGCGGTACCAATGGGCCGCCTTGGCTAGGTCGCGCCGCGTCCCCAGGCCGTGTTCGTACAGGAACGCGAGGTTGTTCTGCGCGTACGGGTTGTCCTTCGCCGCGGCCTTGGCGTAGAACGCGAAGGCCTTCTTGAGGTTCTTCTTGACGCCGAGCCCGTTCAGGTACATGTTGCCAAGATTGCACCAGGCGACGGCCGCGTCCCAATCGCTCGGCGAGGAAGCCGCCTTGGAGAACCACTCGAAGGCCTCCTCGTCGCTGCGCGCCACGCCGCGCCCCTCCGCGTAAAGGTACCCCAGGTTGTTCTGCGCCGCTCCGTTCCCATGCGCCGCCGCCTTCATGTACCATTTGACGGCGCGATTCAAGTCCTGCGGGACGCCGCGGCCGTGCTCGTACAGGAGACCGAGCCCGTACTGCGCGCGTGCGTCCCCCGCTTCAGCCGCCATGGCCAACGCCTTCGCCGCCGCGTCGTAGCGCTCCGCCTCGTAGTCGGACTTGGCCTTTAGCAGGAGCTCGGAATCCTTCGAGGGAACCGCCGCCTTATCCGACGCACTTCCCGCGGCGTGCGGGGGCAGCGCCAGTGCGAAAGCTGTCAGGGCGAAAAGGACGCTCGTTCTCACGTCCGCAGTATAACGCCGCCCGCGCCGACGCCGCTTTCGCGACGATGACAAACCGGTCATCTGCGGCCGGGCACAGCGTCAGCGCGCCCGGCCGGAGTCTCTCAGGATGGACGCCCTGTAATCCGCAAGAAAGCCTGGCGTGCGACATCCGCGCTATCCTGCCGCGTCCGGCGCGATCCGCTGAGGCACCGGCGAGGAGGGAGCATGAGACATATCCTGACGATCCTGGCGCTGGCGGCCGTCGCCTTCCCGGCGCAGGCCGCGGCGCCGGCCATGAAGCCGGCGCCCAAGGCGGAGGCTCACGCGAAGCACACGGGCAAGCGCAAGCGCCTGACGCGCGCGCAGGCGATCGCCGTCGTGCGCCGGAACGTGAAAGGCGTCAAGATCGCGGAGGCGGAGCTGGAGAAGGAGGGGGGCGCCTGATCTGGTCCTTCGACGTCAAGACCAAGACGGGAATCCGCGAGATCTGGGTCGACCCGTTCAGCGGCAAGGTGATCCGCAACGAGGGCGAGTCCGCCGCCAAGGAAAGCGCCGAGAAGCGCGCGGATCGTCGCGCGGCGCACGCCCACAGGAAGCCGCACGCCGCGCCTCCCGCGAAAAAGGACGGTTCCGACGCGCACGCGCGCTGAAGCCGGCGCCCGCAAGCGGAAGCGCCGGGCCTACGACCTCGCGGCCGTACTCCCTCTCCTCGCCTGTTACGCGTGGGGGATGAAAGGGCTCGCGACGCAAGTCGTTCACGACCTGACCGCCTCTTGGACCGGCGGCGAGCCGCGCCTCGCGCTCGCCGCCGCGTCCAAGACGGCCGTCCTCCTGTTCCTGGGCCTTCAGGAGGTCCTGTTCATCGTCCGCCGGCTTCCCGCCAAGAAGGCCGCCGGAGCGGCTCCGCGCCTGGCGGCCGCGCTCGGAGCCCTCCTGCCGCTCGCATTGTTCTCGCTCCCTCCTGCGAGCCCAGGTCCTGCCCTCTACGCGGTTTCGGGCCTGTTCGTGTTCTCCGGCACGCTCTTCGCGATCCGGGCGACGTCTCGCCTGGGGCGCTCGTTCGCGATCTTCCCGCAGGCCCGCGGCCTCGTGCTGGGCGGGATCTACCGCCGCGTGCGCCATCCCATCTACTTGGGCGAGCAGACCGCGGTGCTGGGCGCGATGCTTCAGTTCGCCCAGCCCTGGGGCGCGCTCGTCGCGCTCGCCAGCGTCGCCGCCCAGTTCCCGCGCATGCGTTTCGAGGAGCGGCTCCTCCGCGAGACCTATCCCGACTACGCAGCGTACGAGGCTCGGACCTGGCGTCTCGTCCCCGGCCTTTACTAGACCTCGCCGCGGCCATCGCGCCCATTGTTGTAATGAACGCATTGTAATGGTCGAGAAAGCCATCATGGCGAAGTCGGGCTTATCATAATCGCGTGCCAGAAAGTCGAAGCCGTCGCCTGGCGGACGATCTTCCCCGGCGAATCCCGCGCGCTGCGGCGAGCGCGAATCTTGACAAGCGAACTTCCGCGCCGCGAATCAGTTTCGTCGTTCCGGCCTACAACGAGGAGCGCCTGCTGGGCGCGTGCCTGGAGTCCGTGATCGCGGAGTTGGAGCGGACCCCGTGCGCCGCCGAGATCGTGGTGGTCGACAACGCCTCGACTGACGCGACGAGCCGCGTCGCGCGGAGCTATCCCGGAGTGCGCATCGTGACCGAGCCCAACAAGGGGCTGGTGCGCGCCCGGAGGACGGGCTTCGAGGCGACGAGCGCTCCCGTCGTCGCCAACATCGACGCCGACACGCGCCTGCCCCGGGGCTGGCTCGCGACGGTTCTGCGCGAGTTCTCCCAGGACCCGCGCCTGGTGGCCCTGTCGGGACCGTATCTCTACGACGGTTTCTCGCCCCTCGCCCGCGCCGCCGTGAAGGTCTTCTACTCCTTCGGCTACATCGGCTATCTGCTCAATCATTTCGTCCTGCGCGGCGGCGCGATGCTACAAGGCGGCAACTTCGTCCTCCGACGCGACGCCTGGGAGCGCGCGGGCGGCTTCGACACGCGCATCTCGTTCTACGGGGAAGACACCGACGTCGCCCGACGCATCTCCCGGTTCGGCCGGGTCAAGTGGACCTGGCGCCTGCCGATGCACACCTCGGGCCGGCGTCTCCTTCATGAGGGCATCGTCCGGACCGGGACCGTCTACGCGATCAACTTCGTCTGGGTGACGCTCTTCGGACGACCGTATACGAAGCGTTATACGGACGTGCGGCCCAAGGACCCGCGCGCCGCGTCTTGACGCCCACCCATCCGCTCCTGCGCACTCTCGTCGAGTACCGCTGGTGGGTGCTGGTCCCCCTTTCGCTTTGGGAGTCCACGGTCGTCGCCTTCGCGGCCGGGATGCTCGCCTCCGTCGGCTGCTTCAACATCGTCGTCCTCGGAGCGTTCTTCCTCGCGCGCGACATCGTGCTGGACCTCGCCTACTACGCGCTCGGGCGCTACGGCGGCGACACGGCGCTCGCGCGCAGGCTGCTCGCCGCGCTCAAGATCGGCGAGGCCGACGTCGAGGCGATCCGCCGACGCTGGGACGCTCGCCCCGCGCGCACGATGCTGGTGGGCAAGCTGTCCTACGGAATCGCGATGTCGTTCATCGTCGCGGCGGGCTTGGTGCGCATGTCTTTGCGGAAGTTCGTCGCCTACGGCGCGCTGGCGGCCGTCGTCCAATACGGAACCCTCCTGGCCCTCGGCTATTACTCCGGCGCGGCGTCGGGCGGGAGCATCCCCGACATCGTCGTCCACGTGCAATATGTATTGGCAGCGGGCGCCTTGGCGCTGGTCGCCTTCTACGCCTTTTCGTTCTACGCGCGCGGCCGCCTCTTGCCGGACGCGGCGTCGTCCGGCTCCGCCGCGCCGAAAGGAGCCTCCGAGTGAAGATCGGCGTCTTCACGGACCACTTCTACCCGGAGCTCGGCGGCATCCAGGACAGCGTCGCCGAGCTCGCGCGGGAGCTCGGGCGCCGAGGACACAAGGTCGACGTCTGGGCTCCGCGCGCCTGCCGCGCCGACTTCGCTCTCGCCGGCCTGCCGCTCGGGGAGCCCGACCTGGGGCCTCGCGTGCGCGTCCGCCGGGTCCCGGCCGTGGGAATTCCCAGCTCCACCCTGCAGTCGCGCCTGGCCTCGCCCTTCTTTCGCGTCGACTCCGCCGATTACGACGTCGTGCACGTCCATTCCTTCCTGGGCGTCGGCTGGCGCGGTCTGCGCGCGGCGAGACGGCGGGGCATGCCGACCGTCGGGACGAACCATTGGGCCGTCGTCGAGTTCGCGGACTACGTCCCGAGGCCCCTGTGCGGTCTCTTCCGCAGAGGCAGTTTGGGCTATGTCTCGGGCTTCTACGGCCGCTGCGACCACGTCACGGCGCCCTCGCGCCTCGTGCTCGACGAGATGGAGGCTCGCGGACTGCGCGCGCCTTGCTCGACGGTCTCCAATCCGATCGACACCGACGTCTTCCGCCCTCCGCGCGGGAGCGAGCGCGCGGCGGCGCGCCGAAACCTCGGCCTTTCGGGTCGCGTGATCGCCTGCGTCGGGCGGATCGCGCCGGAGAAGAGGCCCGACGTGGTCCTGCGCGCGTTCGCCCGCCTGCGCGGCGAAATCCCGGACGCCACGCTCGCCTTCGCCGGGCATGGGAGCTTCGAGCCCCGCATGCGCGCGTTGGCCGCCGAGTTGGGCGTCGCCAAGCGGGTGAGATTTCTGGGAACTCTCACCAAGCCTCTGGTCGCCAGTCTGCTGCGTGCGGCCGACCTCTACGCGATCGCGAGCGTCTCGGAGACGCAGAGCATGTCGCTCCTCCAGGCCTTCGCCTCCGGGCTCCCCGCCGTCGGGGTCCGTTGGCGCGCGATCCCCGAATACCTCGACGACGATAAGGGGCGGCTCTTCGAGCGCGACGACGAGCGCGCGATGGCGGCGCGCCTGGCCGAACTGCTGGGCGCCGAGCCGCTCCGGCGGCGGCTCGGCGCTCATGCCCGGACGTTCGCGGAGCGCTTCTCGGTCTCCGCGGTGGCCGACGCCTGGGAAGCCATTTACCGCGGCCTCCGGCGCCGTTGAACCCGCCGTCAGCCCGCGCTCTCTTCCTCGATCTCGTATCCGACCGGCGCCGCTATCTCCTCGTCGACGCCGTCCGCCGCGACGGCCGGGGCGATCACGTCCCGTTTCGTGATCGTCAGATAGACGACGAGGAACAAGATCGAGCCCAGGAACAGCGCGCTCGTCATCGTCGTGCCCAAGCCCAGCCCGCCGGCGGACCGCGCCTGCGAGAGGAAGTCGCCGATCGAGGCGCCAAGCGGGCGGGTCAGGATGTAGGCCAGCCAGAACGACGCGATGGCGTTCGCCGGCTGGTAGCGATGCTCCCCCGGCAGGATCGCGCGGATCGCGTAGTAGGAGAGCGTCACGGCGGCGATGAGCCCCACGAAGATCCCCAGAGAGGTCGCATACCCGAGGCCCCACTTCTCGGCCGAGAGGTCCCCCGCCGCCGTTCCCAGCGCGAACGTGAACAGGATCGTCAGCCAGTAGAAGGCCTCCCGACGAGTCGTGTAGATGGTATGGACCGACAGCGTCTTCTCGACCGCGTACCAGCCCGCAAAAGTCAGGACGAGCAGCACGGAGAAGACGGCCGTCGTCGTCTGCAGGGGAACGCCGAGGTGGTCCGTCAGGTTGTCCGTGATCAGCGTGCCGACGATGCTGAGGAGGACGACGGCCAGCCAGTAGAAGGACGGGACGTACCTGTCCTTCTTGAACTGCAGCGCCAAGACGACGGCCAGCACCGCACCCATCACGACGGACGTCCCGGTCAGCCCGAAGTGGAGCGTCTCGCTCAGGTAATCGGCGGCCGTCTCTCCGACGGTCGTGCAGAGGACCTTGATGATCCAGAAGTAGATCGTCACTTCCGGGACCTTGTTCAGAAGCTGCTTGGTTCGAGTCTCGTTCATAACCCTCCTCGCGCCGCGATCGCGGCCGCACCGAAGTATACGGCCGCAGGCGCACCGCAGGCTTTCTGAAGGCTGACAATCGCGAAAGACAGCCGCGGCGCAGATGAGGCGGATGTAATGGCCGCGAAAGACGGCCCCGACCTTCCCGCGCTACCCTGATATAGACTCGGGAGCTTGCCCCGGGGCACGGCGGATATGCGATCCTAGAAAGACATGCGGGCGAAGAACGCGGCTCTGCTGGACCGGCTGTTCCGTCTGGGGGTGCTCTGCAAGGTCGTGGACGGAGCGGCCCAGCTTGTCGGCGGTGCGCTGTACTGGCGCTCGCCGCCCGGTCTCTTGTCGCGCTGGGTCCGACTCCTGACGCACGACGAGCTTTCCGAGGAGCCGCGCGACTACCTCGCCACGCACCTGCGGGCCTGGGCGGCGCATCTCGGACATCATGGTCACGTCCTCCTCACCGCTTATCTTCTGCTCCACGGGCTGATCCAAGTCTTTCTCGGCATAGCTCTTCTGCGCGACCGGCTGTGGGCTTACCCGTGGGCGGCCTTCTTCCTGACGACGTTCGCGGGCTATCTGGTCTACGGACTGACGCTGCGCTTCTCTCCGGCATCGGCCGTGCTTTGTCTGCTCGACCTGGGCACCATCGCCCTTCTGGCGTGGGAATACCGGCGCCACTTCCGTCCCGTGAGTCGCCGTCCCCATGCCGCCAAATTCGTCGCAGCCGTTTCAGGGAGGCTGTCATGAACCCAAAAAGAGCCATCTTCGCGATCTTGGGCGTCCTCGCTCTGCCGCTGGCCGCATCCGCCGCGCACGCGCGAAGTCCGCACTGGCGCGTCAAGAAAGTATGGCGCATCGGCGGCGCCGGGCGCTGGGACTACGTCACGATGGACCCCGGTGACGATCTCGTCTACATCACGCGCCAGACCCATACCTTGGCCCTCGACGGCAAGACGGGGAAGACCGTCGCCGACATCCCAGGGCAGGAGGGCAGCCACGGCGTCGCTCTCGCCTATTCGGCCGGGCGCGGCTTCATCACCGACGGCAAGGCCGGCGACGTCGTCGTCTTCGACCTCAAGACGCGCCGCGTCCTCGGCCGCCTGCGCACGGCGCCCGACTCGGACGGCATCGTCTACGACCCGGCGAGCGGCAAGCTCCTCGTCGTCTCCGGCGACGGACATTCCATCATCCCCATCGCGCCCGACGTCGACCTCAAGACCGGCGCCGCGGGAGAGCCGCTCGATCTCGGCGGCAGGCCGGAGTTTCTGGCGGTGGACGGCAAGGGACGGGCCTACGTGAACCTGGTCGACAAGGACGAGGTCGCCGTCGTCGACACTAAGGCCATGAAGGTCGTCGCGCGCTGGCCGGTCGCCCCCGGCGGCAAGCCGACCGGGATGGCCATCGACGTCGAGCATCAACGCCTCTTCATCGGCTGTCGCAAGCCGGCCAAGATGATCGTGATGAGCGCTGCCGACGGCAAGGTGCTGGCGGCGCTCCCCATCGGCCAAGGCGTGGACGCGACGGCCCTCGACGGCCGCGAGGCCTTCGCCAGCTGCGGCGACGGCACGCTGTCCGTCGTCCGCGAGACGCGGCCAGGGAAGTTCGTGGTCGTCCAAGTCCTCAAGACGCTCAAGGGTGCCCGGACCCTGGGCGTCGACGCGCCCTCCGGGCGGGTTTACCTCCCCACGGCTCTCTTCGGCCGCAAGAAGAACAAGCACGGCTGGCCAATCCCCAAGCCGGGCACCTTCCGCGTCGTCGTGGTCGGTCGCTAGGAGCCGCAGAGGTCCGAAATGAAGCTTCTCATCGTCGAAGACGACACAAAGATCGCGTCTTTCCTCGTCAAGGGGCTGACGCAGGCCGGTTTCATCGTCGACCGGGCCAGCGACGGCGACCAGGGCCTGGACATGGCGCGGCACGGCCCCTACGCCGCGGCGATCGTCGATATCATGCTCCCGGGCATGGACGGCCTGGCGCTGATCGGGGCCCTGCGCCGCGAGAGCGTCCGTCTGCCGGTGCTGATCCTCAGCGCGCAGCGCTCGCTCGACGAGCGCGTGCGCGGCCTGCAGGCCGGCGGCGACGACTACCTGTCCAAGCCGTTCTCGTTCGCGGAGGTCCTGGCGCGTGTGCGCGCCCTGATCCGCCGCTCCGAAGGCTCTCCCGATCCGACGCGACTCTCGGCCGGCCGCCTGACCCTGAACCTGCTGTCGCGCGAAGCGAGTCTCGACGGGAAGACGATCCCGCTGCAGACGCGAGAGTTCTCCGCCCTCCAACTCTTGATGCGCAACGCCGGGTCTCCCGTCTCGAAGGTGATGATCCTCGAGAGCGTCTGGGGCTTCGATTTCGACCCCCAAACGAACGTCGTCGACGTCCTCGTGCACCGTCTACGGCGACGGCTCGAAAAGGAAGTGCGCGGGGGCGGCGACATGATCCGGACCCTGCGGGGCGTCGGCTATGTCCTCGACGCGGACTGAACGCTGGGCGCGGCTGAGAAGGACTCTCGGCTTCCGGTTGACGCTCTGGCACGCCGGGCTGTTCCTCGCTGCGAGCGTCGGCGTCCTCCTCCTCGCCTACGTCGTTCTCGGCACCTCCCTGCGCGCCGGAGACCGCGCGGAAATCTCGTCGGAGCTCAAGGAGTTGGCCGCCGCTTACTCGAAGCGCGGGGAGTCCGGGCTCCGCGCGGAGGCCGCGTCCCAGCAGCTCCTGCCGCCAGCGGTCGCCTTCATCCGTCTCCTGCGGCCGGACGGCCGCGTCGTCACGCTCGCCTCCCCCCCGCCGGCGCCCACGGACGACTTCGACCTGGGCCGCCTGCGCGCCCCCGCGTCGCCCGGCCGGATCGGGTGGAGCCGCGCGCCGAGCGCGCACGACGAGGACGCGCTCGAAGTCGCCTCCCTGCGCTTGGCCGGCGGGGCGGTCATCCAGGCCGGGATGAGCACCGACGCGCGGGAGGGGTTCCTGGAGCGCTTCCGCGAGACCGTCGCCGCGATCCTCCTGCCCGTGGCCCTCCTCGCCATCGCGGGCGGCCTCTTCCTGACGCGACGCGCGATGAGCCCCCTGCGCCGCCTCATTGAGACGATTCGCGCCATCGAGTCCGGCTCGCTGAAGACGCGCGTCCTCACGGAGGGGAGCGGCGACGAGCTCGACGAGCTGGGCGTCCTCTTCAACAAGATGCTCGACAAGGTGGAGGGCCTGGTCGCGGCCCTGCGCGGCGCGCTCGACGACGCGGCCCACGATCTGCGCACCCCGCTGACGCGCCTGCGCGGCGGCGCGGAGCTCGCCCTGAGCGGCGGGGACCCCAAGGCGCGCGACGAGGCCCTCGCCGACTGCGTCGAGGAATGCGACGAGATCCTCGCGATGCTCGGGGGCCTCATGGACGTCTCCGAAGCCGAGGCCGGGGCGCTGAAGCTGAACCTGGAGGACGTGAACGTGACGGAGCTTCTCGTCGACACGGCGGAACTCTACCAAGACGCCGCCGAGGAGAAAGGCCTGCACCTGACGGTCGCCGGGCCGGACGGGCTGCGCCTGCGCGCGGACCGGGGACGCTTGCGGCGCGCCGTCGCCAATCTGGTCGACAACGCGGTCAAATACGTCCCGAAGGACGGCTCCGTGCGCTTGTCGTCCTCGCGCGAGGACGGCGCGATCGTCGTCCGCGTGAGCGACGACGGCCCCGGAATTCCCCCCGAAGATCTTCCGCACATCTGGGACCGCCTCTTCCGCGGAGACCGCAGCCGCTCTCAGCGCGGTTTGGGGCTGGGCCTGAGCATGGTCAAGGCCGTCGCCGCGGCCCACGGCGGACGCGCGGACGTCGCCAGCCGACCCGGCGAGGGCGCGGTCTTCACATTGCAGCTGCCGGAGGCAGGACCGCAATGACTCGCATACGCGCGATTACGCGCTCGTCGAGCCGACTTGGTGCCGGCGTACTCGCCGCCATTCCTTTTCTGCTCGCCGTACCGGGCGCTCGGGCTCAGTTCGTGCCGCCGCGCGTCACAATCAGTCGCCTACCGCAAACAGGTCGGCACGGAGGCTTGGAGCCTGGGCAAGTCTTCGTCGGCGATTGCCAAGGCATCCGTGCGAAGTTAAACGGCGTCCAGCTCGAGGAACTCGCCGTGCTCCATCTGACCGCCTACACCCCGTGGTATGTCAGCGTCGAGAGGGTCGCGCGCGACAAGGCCGGCGAGCTCGGCGCCAACTGTCTGACGAAGCGCTCGACCTGGGGTGCCGGCTCCTACCCATTCACCGTCTCCTACGACGCCTTCCGGCTGACTCATCAATGGGGATTCGGCCTGCGCGCGCCCTGGTTCCCTATCCCCAAGAAAGAAATGGCCGACGCGGCTGCGGAGGCGACCTCGGCCAACCCGTCTTCCGCCTCGCCCGCCGCGTCTTCGTCTCCCTCCCCGGCGCCGGTGTCTGCGACGTCAGCTTCCGGCCAGCCCGACACTCCCCTCTGGATGAGCGGGAACTTCATTTTTCGCTTCGTGATCGGAATGGACACGGCAAAATTCTCTCCCGCCGTTTGGCAGGACATCCAGCAAGATTTCAAGGAATACTTCTCTGCTTCGCAGTACGCCCATCTGCTCGACGCGCACCGCCGCGGCCGCCGCATCCTGGTCGACTTCAAGGACCTCAAGATCACCGAAGTGCCGTAAAGCCGCCGACAGGACGATCCCCGAAACACACGCCTTTAGTTGCCAGTTTGGCAATCGTTGCCGCTGAGAGCTCTCTTGAGCGCTCTCGGGCTTTTCGCGTCGGCGGTTCCGAGGCGCGTCGAGGTCGCGCTCGGGCGCTGGCTCGGGCGGCAGGTTTTCCGCGCAAGACTCTTCAAGCGGAAGATGTTTCGTACAAATTCAGACACTGCTGCCGTGATTCCTTCGCTGCGGTTTTTTTCGGGAAGAAATCAGCGCAGCCGTAGTAATTGTCGAGAAGCCATAGGCCAAGTTACGCAACGAACCCGTGTACAAATCGACAGTCCAGGCCGCTGTAGCGTCCGCAGGCACCCATGTCCGCCAACCCCGTTCGAAGGCATCGCGAACCGTCGATTCCACGCACAGGTTCGTGGCGACGCCGCAGACGACAATATCCTCGACGCCCGAGTCGCGCAGGGCGCGGGCAAGCCCGGGATGGGAAAAGGCGCTGTAGCTCGCCTTGCGCAGAACC
>JAGWRY010000083.1 GCA_028869495.1 Elusimicrobiota bacterium
CGCCGCGACCGCGGCGAACGCGGCGGCGTGGAAGGCGAGACTCGCGCGGGCGAGCCGCGAGACGGCGGCGGGCGCCGCGGCCCCGGCGGCGGCGCGGTGCTGGAGGGCCGCCAGCTTGACGAAGAAGACCGGGCCGACGAAGAACAGCGCGCAGAGCGCCCAAGCGGTCCACGCCGACGCGTCCAGGCGTCCGCGCGCTGCGTCGAACGCCGCCGGCGCGCCCAGGCACAGGACCAGGACCCCGGAGACCTCGTTGAGCCAGGAGAACGCGCGGCGCCCGCGCATCCAGCGGACGTTGAGCGTCAGGGCCGCCGCGGCGGGAACGGCGAGGACGAGCAGGCTCCAAAGGCGGTCGACGAGCAGGAGCGGGGCGAAGGCGGCGGCGGCGAGCGCGCCGAAGAGCGCCGGCTTCAGAAAAGACGACGGCGGGCCGCCCAGGGCGTCCAGCAGGGCCGGCCGGAAGAGAAAGGCGGACAGCGCGGCCGCGAAGAGCAGGGCGAGGGGGCCGGGCGCTCCGCCGCCGGCCGCGATCAGGCCGGCCAGCAGCGGCGCGATCAGCAGGGCCCAGGAGCCGTGCTCGCGGGGCATCAAGAACCGCCTCCGGCGCAGGCGTCCCAGTCGAAGCCGGCCCGCGCCATCGCGCGCTTGGCCGCCTCCAGCGCCTGCGGCCTCTTCGAGTACGGCCTCAGCGGCAGGTCCGGCGCGCCGCGCAGCCGCGCCGCCAAACGCTCGACCTCGGCCGCGGGGAGGGCGTCGACGGCGTCGTAGAGACCGCCGGGCTTCTCCTCCGCGCGGTTGTGCGGGGCGAGGATCGCGCGAAGGGCGGCGGCGATCGCGCGGGTCGGCTCCGGCACGAGCAGGTTCGTGATCGCCCCGTGCTCGAGGCGCAGCTTCGCCGCGAGCGCGGCGTCCCAGCCCGAGAGCGCCGGAAGGAGGACCGTCTCCTCCAGTCCGATGTGGCGCAGGAGTCCGCCTCGGAAGGCCCCGAACGCCGCACGCGCGACGTCGGGGCCCTCCAGGGAGCGGGCGAGGAGACCGTCGAGCCGCGCGTGGTCGCCGGCCATCAGCTCCGCGATCGCTCCCACGGCCGCCTCAATGCCCGCCGCAGCACTGCGCGTAGCGCTCGGCCGGGATCGCGTCCATCGCCTTCTTCGCCTCGGCCGCGCCCTCCGCGCCGATCTTCTCGTCGATGGCCGGGTAGAGGATGCGCTCCTCCTTCATATTGTGCGCGCCGAGCAGCTCGACGAGGGACGCGACGGCGTCGTCGCTGTCCGGATCGGCCTCGCGGACCTTGTCGTGGACCGCCTCGAGGCGCGTCTTGATCTGGCGGTGCTCGGAGCGCATGACGGCCGTCGGGCCGCCCTCGCCCGGGCCGCCCTCCTCGAAGGCCGGGAAGAGGATATCCTCCTCCCAGACGATGTGGCGCTTCAAGCCCTGCAGGAACTCCTTGAAGGCGCGCTTGGCGGCGGCGTGATCCGTCGCCTTCAGGCGCCGGTACTCGGCCAGCAGGCCGTCGAGCCGGTCGTGATCGGCCGAAAAGAACTGCGAGACGCTGTCCATGGATTCCTCCTCGATGTCGTGCGGCTTCATGGAGACAGGATAGCCCGGTTCGCGCTTCGAAAGTATGCGCGCGCGCAGGTTTTCGCGGCGGCTCAATCGGGCCCGGCGAGGGCCTTCAGGCGGCGACGGTCGAGGAGCGTCAGGCGCTTGTAGCCCGACGAGATCAGCCCCTTGCGGCGGAAATCGGCGAGCGTGCGGATCGCGGTCTCCGGCAGGCAGCCGGCCAGCTCCGCGACGTCCTCGCGGCGCAGGCGCAGGACCTCGCCCATCGACTCGGCCAAGGTCAGCAGGACGCGGGCGACGCGGCGCTCGACCTTCTCGCCCGAGATCGCGCGCAGGGCCTGGGCCTGGCGCAGGTGCTCGCCGACGGAGGCGTAGACCCGGCGCGAGAAGTCCGGGTGGGCCGCCAGCAGGGCCGCGAAGGTCCGCGCCGGGATGCGGTAGGCCTCGCTCGGCGCGATCGGGAGCGCGCTGACCGGATAGGGCTTGTCGTCCATCACCGCGATCATCCCGAAGAGCTGGCCCGGGGCGATCAGCTCCATCGCGGCCTGAGCCGAGCGCGGCGAGTACTTGACCGCCTTGACCAGACCCGAGCGCAGCAGGTAGACCGCCTCGGCCGGCGCGCCCTCCGCGAAGATCGGCTCCCCTTTGCGGAAGCGCCGCAGGACCAGACGGCGCGCGAGCTCGGCCCGCGCGACGGGGGAGAGCGAGCGGAAGGCGGGCAGGCCGTCCAGGAATCGGTCGGGCATCGCGCTAGAAGATGCCTCCCGTCTGGACCGGCGGCGCCGAGCCGCCGACGTCGAAGGGCACCGAGAGGCTCAGCTCGTAGTACGAGGCGAATCCGACGCGGTCGAAGGTGTCGCGCACGCGCCAGAGGATCATCAGCTCGCCGCCGTTGGCGCGCGCCCCGATGCCCGCCGACACGTCCATGTCGGCCGGACGCCAATGGGGGCCGTTCCTGTCGGTCAGGAAGACGGCGTCGCCGCGGACCAGGAAGGCCGACAGGTCGCCCTCGAGCATGCCCTCGTAGCGCAGGAGACCGCGCCCCGTGCCGTCCAGGCGCGCCGGAGTGTTCGGGTTGTCCCACAGCCAGCCCAAGGAGGCGGTCGCCGACCAGGACGCCCCGGCGGCGGCGCCGCGGCGGGCGGGATCGGCGTCCTGCGCGCCGAAGAGCAGGGCGAAGCGCGCGTCCCAGTACTGGCGCTCGACGTAGGAGCCGCGCAGGGTCAGCGCCTCGTCGCGGTCCACCTGGAGCTTGTACTTGCCGCTGCCGGGCCGCGTCGCCGCGCCGAGCAGGTAATCGAAGGTCTCCGGCTTCCAGGCCCCGCTCGACTTGTCGCCGAGGCCGAGCAGGTCCGCCAGGAACTGGAGGCGGTCGTCCACGTAGGCGTTGAGGACGTAGGCGTGCAGGCCGTAGGAGGCGCGCCCGGTCCCGTCCGGGCGCGACGAGGCGCCCGTGCCGCGCTCCGGCGCGAAGGCCTCGGCGGACACGAAGCCCGAGTCGGAGTTCGTCGCCGCGGAGCCGGCGCGCGCCGCCGGATGCTCGCGGCCGACGTCCGTCACGTAGGCCGCGCGCGCGGGCGGCGCGGCGAGCAGGGCGAGGACGGCGGCGAGCGGCGCGAGCACGCCCCTATCCTAACAAAGGGGGCGGCCCCGGCGCTCCGGCGTCCAGGTCCGCGGGGCAGCGCGCGGCTGGGTCCATTGTCCGCTCCGTCGTCACCGGGACGTCACGCCGCCGCGCCCGGCGCGTGGTAGATTAAGGACATGAAGAACATCGCCTCCCTGCTGACCGTCGTTCTCGCCGCGGCGTCCGCCGCGGCCGCGCCCTCCGGCGACGCGCGGTTCGCGCGCTCGCTCTCCGTCCCGCTCTCCTCCCTCGCGGCCGCCGCCGCGCAGGCGAAGTCGCCCGCGGCCGCCGCGCCCGGGGCGCCCGCGTCCTGCGAGCCCGCCAAGGAGCTCGAGGTCCCGTTCGAGCTGACCGTCCCCGGCGCCGCGGCGCCGCTCGCGCTGACCTACGCGGGCTGCGCCGAGTTCGGCCGCAACGACTACCTGGCCGGCTACACCGAGCGCTCCTACAAAGGAGCCGGCGGCTACGCGCTGACCCTCGTCACCGGCCACGACGACGGCGCCTACCCGTCCGCGACCCCCGACGAGTCGGAGGTCCTCGTCTCGAAGGGCGGGACCTGGGTCGCGCGCCTGGGCACGATCGCCAACGCCGCGCTCGTCTCCGGCGCCCCCGAGGGGCGCGCCGGCTGGACCGTGCGCGCCGACGACCCGGCCCTGGACGCCTGCCGGGCGGCGCTCCCCAAGGCCGTCTACGGCCCCAACGAGCTCTGGCTCTTGACCGCGAAGACGGCCTACTTCTACCGGCAGGATTGCGACATCTGCGCCGAGCTCGACGCCTGCGACCTGGCCTCCGGCGCGGTCAAGGCGGAGATCACGGCCCACGCGGTCTCGTGCCCGGACCTGGCCGCGTACCGGAAGGGGACGGCCGTCCTGTACGACCGCTGCGCGCCGTAGCCTCCGCGGCCCCCGGCCGCCTCGTTGCGAGACATCCTCCCGACGGCCGCGGGCCGTCGGGAGGCGCTTTTATGGCGGGCAAGCTCGCGATCGTGATGTTCAGCGGCACGGCGGACAAGTTCATCCCGCTCGGCGTGCTGTCGCAGGCGGCGGCCGCGCTGGGGGTCGAGGTCGACGTCTTCGTGACCGGCTTCGCGCTTCGCGGCTTCACGAAGAAGAAGCAGGACCTGCCCTTCCCGTCCGAGTTCGCCGGCGCGGCGCCGGCCCTCGCGCAGGGACTGAAGGCCAACAAGGTCCCGCCCTGGGACGAGATGCTGAGCCGGGCCAAGGAGCTGGGGGCCAAGGTCTACGCCTGCTCGATGATGAGCTCGGTGATGGGCCTGAAGAAGGAGGACTTCGGCGGCCTGGTCGACGACGTCGTCGGGGCCGCGACGTTCCTCCAGAAGGCCGAAGGCGGACAGACGCTGTTCATCTGAGGGCGCCATGCCTCCCGAGGCCGAGACGCACCGCCGGATCGACTCCCGAGGCGAGGCCTGCCCGGGGCCGATCACCGACCTCGCGCTCGCCTACCGCCGCGCGAAGGACGGAGACGTCCTCGAGCTCTGGGCGACCGACCCCGGCGTGAGGTCGGACGTGCGCGCCTGGGCCGAGCGCACCGGCAGCGAGCTCCTCTCCGTCGAGGACCGCGACGGCGCGATCGTCAGCGTCCTGCGCGTGCGCCGGAGGCGGCCTTGAGGCGCGTGCTGATCCTCGGCGGCGGGACCGGGGGGACTTTGCTCGCGAATCTCCTCGCGCGCCGCCCCTTCGACGTGACGGTCCTCAGCGCCTCGGACGCTCACCTGTTCCAGCCGTCCCTGCTTTACGCGGCGCTGGCCGGCGCCTCCCCGCGCCTGACGCGCCCGGAGCGCCGCCTGCTCTCGCGGCGCGTGCGGCTCGTGCGCGACACGGCCGTCCGGGTCGACCTGCGCGCCAAGCGCGTCCGCACCGCCTCCGGCTCCGTCTACGAGAGCGACGCCCTCGTCGTCGCGACCGGCGCGCGCGCCGCCCCGGCGCAGATCCCGGGGCTCTCCGAGACCGCCGCGCGCTTCGGCAACTACCACTCAGACGTCGCGGCGGCCTTGCGCCTGCGTGCCGCCCTCGACGCCTTCCGCGGCGGCACGATCGCCGTCGGCCAGGCCTCTCCGATCTGCGTCTGCCCGCCCTCGCCGGCCGAGGGCGTCTTCCTGATCGACCGCCTCCTGCGCCGCCGCGGCCTGCGCGAGAAGACGCGCCTGGTCTTCTTCACGCCCTATCCGCGCCCCTACCCCGCCGCCGCGATCGACGCCCTCGTCGCCCCGCGCCTGCGCGCGCTCGGCGTCGAGGTCCGGACCGTCTTCGACGTCGAGAGCGTCGACCCCGCGACGGGGACGATCCGCTCGCTCGAGGGCGACGAGCTCCGCTGCGACCTCCCGGTGATCGTGCCGCCCTTCGCCGGCGCCGCGATCGAGTACGAGCCCGCGGACGTCCTCGACGAGGACCGCTTCCTGGCCGCGGACAAGGCGACCCTGCGCCTCAAGGGCGTCGACGACGCCTATGCGATCGGCGACGCCGCGGCCCTGCCGACCTCGAAGGCGGGCGTCGGCGCTCACCTGCAGGCCAAGGTCGTCGCCGCCGAGCTGACCGGCAAGCCCGCCGCCTTCGACGGAAGGACCCATTGCCCGTTCGACCTCGGCGACGGGACCGGCGTCTTCGTGACCAGCTCCTATTCCGCGCGCGCCGTCCCCTGCCGACCGCGCCGTCTGAACCTGTGGATGAAGAAGCTGATGCCGCGCGTCTACTGGCTGAGCCTGAGCGGGCTCCTGGAGCCGATCTTCGACGCGTACTTCGCGCTGACCGCCCCGCAGGCCGCCCCGGCGCCGCCGGCGCCCGCGCCGCCGCGCGAGCCCGCCGCGCGCTAGCGCCCCGAGGCCAGAAGGACGCCCAGGAAGGCGCCGTAGAGCGCGCTGACGTACGGGTTCGCCGCGATCGGGCAGGTCCCCGTCCGGCAGCCGACCAGGCGGTGCCACAGCCAGCCGACGACGGCCCCGCCCAGCGCTCCCGCCGCCATCCTCTCCCAGTCCATAGGCCCTCCGGTCACCTCGTCTGCAGACGGCGCGCGCGCAGGGCGGCCAGGCGCTTGACCCGGCGCTTGCGGCGATAGAGCTCGGCGTCCGCCCGCTCGCGCAGGTCGCCGCCGCGCGCGGTCGCCGAGCAGGCCAGCCCGAACTGCACGCTCAGCGCCGGCTCGCGCGGATGCGCGGCGTTGTCCGCGACGATCGCGCCGCGCAGGCGCCGCACCAGGGCCCGCGCCAGCGCCGGGGGGGTGTCCGGGCAGTAGACGGCGAACTCGTCGCCGCCGACCCGGCCCGCCACGTCCGTGCGCCGCACGTGCGCCCCGAGGATCGCGCCGAGGCGGCGCAGGAGGCGGTCGCCGGCCGCGTGGCCGAACAGGTCGTTGACGCCCTTGAGGCCGTCGACGTCCATCATCACGAAGGCGCGCGGGCCCGCGCGCCGCTCCCCGCGCGCCGCGCGATCCGTCAGCGCGTCGAAGCGGCGCCGGTTGAGCACCGCGGTCAGCGCGTCGGTGCTCGCCTCCCGCCGCAGGCGCCCGAGGCGGCGAAAGAAGGCCGTCGCCGGACCGGTGACGACGACCGCCCGGCGGCGCGGGCCCCGCCCCAGCACCGAGATCCGCTCGACGGTCGTCCGTTCCCCGTGCGGGCCGCGGGCGCGCACGCGCGCGTGCCGGATCGTGCGTCCGGTGCGCAGGGCCCGGCGCAGGGGGCAGCGCCCGGCCTCGACCCCGCACCCCCAGTACTCGCAGCACGGCGGCCGGCCGGCCGGGAGGCGGCCGGCCAGGCGGCGGGCCTCGCGATTGGCGGCCAGCACCCTCCCGCGCGCGTCGACCAGCGTCGCCGCGACCGGAAGACCCTCGAAAACGTCCCGCCACGCGCCAGGCCCCATGGCCCCTCCCCGGACGCCGCTTTTCTTCTCCGCGACGGAACGGCCGCGGACCGCCCGGGGGAGGGGGACTGTGCTAGAATGAGCGCATGAGGCCCGTCCTCGCCTTTCTGGCCCTCGCCGCGGCCCTGGCGGCCTGCTCGGGGGGTTCGACCTCCGCCCGCGACGTCCTGCCGGACGTCCGCCTGCCGACCGTCGGCGGCCCGCTCGGGGACTCGCTGGCCGCCTGCCCGACCGGCCGCTGCCTGACCGTCGTCGTCGCCCCCTGGTGCGAGGTCTGCCGCGCGGAGGCCCCGAACATCGTCCAGCTCCGCCGCTACCTCGATTCGGTCGGCGTCGCCAGCCGCGTCGTCGTCGGCGAGTCGAGCGACGCCAAGGCCGTCCGCTCCTTCGCCGCGGAGTTCGGGGCCGACGCGCAGATGGACGACGACGGCGCCCTCGACGTGCGCGCGACGCCGACCCTGTTCGTCAGCGACGATCGCGGCCGCCTGCTGAAGGTCGTCGAGGGCTTCCCGAGCGGGACGAGCGGGCCGGCCCAGCTCGCGCAGTACCTCGGATTGATTTCGAGCCGTTCCAAGACGGACTCAGGAGACAAGATCCTATGAAGATCGGAGTGCCGAAGGAGATCAAGAACCGCGAGCACCGCGTGGGCCTCGTGCCCGGCGGCGTGCGCGCGCTGGTCAAGGACGGGCACAAGGTGCTCATCGAGAAGGCCGCCGGCGTCGGCTCCGGCATCCCCGACGACGAGTACAAGGCCGCGGGCGCCGCGATCGTCGACAAGAAGCGCCTGTTCGCCGACGCGGACATGATCATCAAGGTCAAGGAGCCGCTCGAGGAGGAGTACGGACTGTTCCGCGAGGGCCAGATCCTCTATACCTACCTGCACCTGGCTCCGGCCCCGTCCCTGACGAAGGCCCTGCTGAAGGCCAAGGTCCGCGCCGTCGCCTACGAGACGATCCAGCTGCGCGACGGCTCCCTGCCGCTCCTGACCCCGATGAGCGAGGTCGCCGGCAAGATGTCGGTCCAGATCGGCGCCCAGTTCCTCGAGAAGCACTACGGCGGGCGCGGCGTCCTCCTCGGGGGCGTCCCCGGCGTCGACCGCGGCGTCGTCACGATCATCGGCGGCGGCGTCGTCGGCATCAACGCCGCCAAGATCGCGATCGGCCTGGGCGCGCGCGTGAACATCCTCGACGTCTCGGCCCCGCGCCTGGCCTACCTCGACGACGTGTTCGGCAACTCGGTCACGACCCTGATGAGCCACGAGGAGAACATCGCCAAGGCCGTCCTGCGCGCGGACCTCGTCGTCGGCGCGGTCCTGATCCCGGGCGCGAAGGCCCCGAACCTCGTCACCGCCGAGCTCGTCAAGAAGATGCGCCCCGGCTCGGTGATCGTCGACGTCGCCGTCGACCAGGGCGGCTGCGTCGAGACCGCCGAGGTCACCAGCCACGACAAGCCGGTCGTCGTCAAGCACGGGGTCCTGCACTACGCGGTCCCGAACATCCCGGGCGCCGTCGCCCACACCTCGACCTACGCGCTGACCAACGTCACGCTCAAGTACGCGCGCGACATCGCGCGCTGGGGGCTCGAGGAGGCCGTCCGGCGCGACGAGGCCCTGCGCCGCGGCGTCAACTGCTACCGCGGCAAGGTGACCCACGACGCGGTCGCGCAGTCGCTCGGAGAGAAGCCGGTCGAGCTTGCGACGCTGGTCTAAGGCCGCCGTCCCGGCGCTGCTGCTCCTCCTGCCGGCCTCGGGCCGGGCGCAGACGCGCGTCTACGACCCGGACGTCGCGCTCCTGCTGATCAACGTCCAGAAGGCGAGCGTCGACCTGGTCGCGCAGGAGATGCTGCGCCAGGCCGACTGGCTCGGGCTGGGCGCGATGGAGGTCCTCCTGCCGGCCCGGATGGGCCGGTTCGAGGCCGAGGTCCGCTCGCGCCTGACCGTCGACTCGGACGTCGTCGACCTCTACCGGCAGGCGATCGTCGACATGAGCCCGGCCGCCGCCGGCGAGGCCGACGCCCTCGCGGCCGAGGTCCGCCGCTACCACGACCTGCGCCCGGGGCCGCCTCTCGTGCGCGTGCCGCTGCCGCCGATCGCCGGCCGCGGACCGAAGCTCCTCGAGGAGAGCGGCCCCGGCGCCGACGTGACCGCGGCCATCGAGGGAACGCCTCTGCTCGACGCCCCGGTCGCCTACGCCGAGCGCCGCTTCGGCTCGACCGGGCCCTTCCTGCGCCGCCGCAAGTGGAACCTGGACTTCTACCTGGGCTCCTTCTACGACCTGATCCCGCACTACCGCCGCCTCGGCTACCGCCGCGTCTACCGCCTGCGCGCGCCCTACATCAGCTTCGGCAAGAGCGCCTACGTGCTGGCTCCCGAGATCGGCCTGCGCCCGCGCCTCGTCTACTGCGGGTTCGACGGCCAGGACTTCTTCCTGGACGTCCGCGCGCAGTGGGCGGTGCTGACGCGCATGGCCCGCGGGCGCGGGCCCATCGTGACGACGCTGACCTGCCCGTCCTGCCGCTGGAGCCTGCCGGGCGTCGACGCGCTCGAGGACCTGCTCGGGACCGTCCCGTACCAGGCCGACTACGTCGTCGCCGGCTACCCGCGCCTCGTCGCGGACGCCTGGAGGGACCGCCGTCTCGGCGTCTATCAGAACGCCTACTGGCGCCTGTCCTACTACCGCAGTCCCGCCGGTCCCGTCGCGCTCGTCGAGGCGCGCCACACCGACTTCGGCGAGATCATGGCCGCGGCGCTGGACGTCTTCGTCCGCCGCGGCGCCCGCGGCGTGTTCTACGCGGGCCCGGCCGCGCTCGTCGCCGAGAAGGCGCCCCTCGACTCGCTCGCCTTCCCGACGCGCTTCATCGCCTACCAGGGCCGGACGATCGCCTTCCGCAACGCGTTCGCGAAGCGCCGGCATGCGGCGCTCTTCGCCGAGCTGCCGTCGCCGCTCCTGGCCACGCGCGAGTGGCTGGCCGGGGCGCGCACGCACGGGGTCCTCGCCGTCGACGACGTGATGGAGCGCATCGCGGAGGCCGCCGAGCAGTGGCCGGAGGCGGACGGACGTCCGGTCGTCGTCGGCCTCGGCGCCGTGCTCGGCGGCCTGACCGCCCTGCACCCCGAGGAGGACCGCACCCTCTACGCGCCCGACAGCGACACGGCGCTGGGCGATCCGCGGGCGCAGGCGCAGTACGTGCGCGCGCTCGACAAGGCCCTCAAGGCCGCGGCGCGAGATAGAAGTCGGTGATCAGCGGCTTCGCGTCGGACGTCTGGAGCACGGCCGGGCTCTGCGTCAGCGTCGTCGCGAGGCCGCGCGCGAGACCCGCGCGCTCGGCGGCGCTCATCTCCCGCACGCCCCGCGTCCTCGGGTCCAAATAGGACGGCGCGTAGCCGCTCTTCGACAGCCGGACCTCGTAGCCGCGGCCGTCGAGCGCGGGGACGATCGTCCGGTAGCGCCCGCCCGCGTCCGTCCGCGCCGTGACGCTGCGGTTGGCGTCGACGTCGACGAACCTCACCCAGCAGCCGGGGAGCGGCTTCAGCGTGCTCAGGTCGTAGACCGTCCCGCGCAGGCGCCAGTGGGTCGGGGGAGGCGGGGGCGGCGGAGCCGGCGCGGCGGCGGGAGCCCGCGCGGGGGCCGCAGACGCTCCCTCGGAAGAGGAGGCGTCGCCGGTGACCAGGACCTCCTGGTCCTCCGCGGGGACCGCGGCCGCCGTGGAGGCCGCGGAGACCGCGGAGGCGTCCGTCCCGGGCTCCGGCGCGGCCTCCGCCGGCGCGCCGCGCGTCGGGTACGACGAGTTGTCGGCCTGGTTGTTCTCCTGGGCGAGGCGCCAGAACCCGGTCGCCAGCATCCAGATCAGCGCGCCGATGCCGGCGAAGAACAGCAGAGGCATCACGACGCCGTACCAGCGCGTCTGCTTGAGCGGATGGACCTCGGAGGCGGAGTCGTCCTCCGGGAACGACATCGGGCAGTTCGGGCAGGCGAGCATGTCCGGCTCGAGCTTGGCGCCGCAGCCGGGGCACTTCGCGGGCGCCGTCACAGTTCGACCCAGTGGACCCGGCGCACGCCCTCGAGGCGCGCGAGCTCGGCGCGCACGCCTTCCGACGGCGTCTCGTCGACGTGCAGGACCATCACGGCCTCGCCGCGCGCCTGGCGCCGCCCGACGCGCATGTCGGCGATGTTGACGCCCGCGCGGCCCAGGAGGGAGCCGACGCGCCCGATCACGCCCGGGGCGTCGGTGTTCGTCAGCACGATCATGCGCCCCTCGGGCTTGACGTCGATCGTCAGACCGCCGAGGCTCAGGATGCGCGGCTGGCCGGGCGCCAGCACCGAGCCGGAGACCGAGACCGGCCCCGCGTCGGTGACGGCGGCCGCCGTCAGCACGCGCCGCGCGCCGTCCGGGCGGCCCGGGTCGGCCGTCTCCGAGACGCGGATCCCGCGCTCGGCCGCGGCGGCCGGCGCCGAGATCCAGCTGACCGACGTCCCCAGGATCGGCGTCAGCAGTCCCTTCAGCGCGCAGACCGACAGCGGGCGGCGCTCGGCGGGCTTGAACTCGCCCTCGAAGCGGACGTCGAAGCCGCGCACGCCGCCCTCGAGCGTCTGCGCGAGGAAGCGCCCGAGCGACTCGGCCAGCGTCAGCCATTCGCCGAGCTCGGCCACGGTCCGCGCGTCGAAGCCGGGCAGGTTCAGGGCGTTCGGAGCCAGCCCCTTCTCGTGGAATTCCACGACCGCCTGCGCCAGTTCGCTGGCGACGCGGCTCTGGGCCTCGCGCGTCGACGCGCCGAGGTGAGGCGTCAGCACGACGTTCGGCGCCCCGCGCAGGGGGCTGTCGGCGGGGAGCGGCTCCTTCGAGAAGACGTCGAGCCCGGCGGCCGCGACGCGCCCGTCCTTCAGCGCGTCGGCCAGCGCGGCCTCGTCGATCAGCTCCCCGCGCGCGCAGTTGATCAGGCGCAGGCCCTTCTTCGCGCGCTTCAGGGTCTCGGCGCCGATCAGATGCCGCGTCTTCGCGCCGCCGGGCACGTGCAGGGTCACGAAGTCGGCGCGGGCGAGCAGGTCCTCGAGGGACAGCGGCTCGACGCCGAGCTCGCGCGCCTGGGCCTCGGACACGAACGGGTCGAAGCCGACGAGCGTCATGCCGAAGGCCTGAGCGCGGCGCGCGACCTCGCGGCCGATGCGGCCGAGGCCGACGACGCCGAGGGTCTTGCCGAAGAGCTCGACGCCCATGAACTTGGAGCGCTCCCACTTGCCGGCCTTGACCGACGCGTCGGCCTGCGCGACGTGCCGCGAGACGGCCAGCATCAGCGCCATCGCGTGCTCGGCGGCGGCCAGGGTGTTGGCGGCGGGGGCGTTGATCACCGCGATGCCGCGGCGCGTCGCGGCGGGGAGGTCGATGTTGTCGACGCCGACGCCGGCGCGGCCGATCAGGCGCAGGTCCGGGGCCTTGCCGATCCAGTCCGCGGTGATCTTCGTCTCCGAGCGCACGAGCCAGGCCCCGACGTCGGCCAGCGTCTTCTCGAGCGCCTCCGGCGTCGGCGCGAGCTCGTAGCGCAGGTCGATGTCCGGGTGCGACTTCAAGGGCGCCAGGCCCTCGGGGTCGATCTTGTCCGTGACCAGGACCTTGAGCTTCGTCATCGCGCCCTCGCTTTGGCGAGCCGCGCGGCGAGGGCGGCGATGCCCGCGTCCACGTCGGCCTTGGAGATGTGGGCCATGTGCGCCAGGCGGAAGATCCGGCCCTTCAGCTTCATCTGCCCGCCCGCGATCGAGATGCCCTCCTCGCGCAGGATGCCGGCCAGCAGTTCGTCGCCGTCCACGCCCTCGGGCAGGACGACGCCGGTCAGGATGTTGGCCGGGTCCTTGGCGAAGAACGGCAGGCCCAGCTTCGCCGTCAGCTCGCGGCGCGCGTGCGCGGCCAGCTCGTCGTGGCGGCGCCAGACCGCCTCGAGGCCCTCGGCGCGCAGGAGCTTGAACGCCTCGGCCTGCGCGACGACCAGGGAGATCGCCGGCGTCCACGGGGTCTCCAGGGCGTCGAGCGACTTGCGCATGATCCGGTAGTCGAAGTTGTAGCGCGGGAGCTTCGCGGCCTCGACGGCCTTCCACGCGCGCTCGGAGACCGCGGCGAAGCCCAGGCCCGGCGCGTTCATCAGGCCCTTCTGCGAGCCGGAGACGACCACGTCCAGGCCCCAGGCGTCGGTCTCCAGCGGCTCGCAGGCCAGGCCCGAGACCGCGTCGACGACGACCAGCGCGTCCGACTCCTCGCGGACGACGCGGCCGAGCGCCTTCACGTCGTTGACGACGCCGGTCGAGGTGTCGGTGTGCTGGAGGAAGACCGCGCGGGCGCCCTTGCGCTCGCGCAGGGCCCGGCGCAGGGCGTCGGGATCGGCCGCGCGGCCCCACTCGAAGGGCAGCACGCGCGGCTCCAGGCCGAACGCGCGCTGGATCGCCGCGAAGCGGTCGCCGAAGGCGCCGGTGGAGACGGTCAGGACCTCGTCGCCGGGCGACAGCAGGTTGACCACCGCGGACTCCATCGCGCCGGTGCCCGAGCAGGTCATCATCAGGACCAGGCCCTTCGTGCGGTAGACCCACTTCAGGTCCTCGAGGACCTGGGCGAAGGTCTTCGCGAAGGCCTCGGTGCGGTGATGGACGAGCGGGCGCGACAGCGCCTCGAGCACCTGCGGGGGCAGGGGAGTCGGTCCGGGGGTCAGCAGGAGGTTCTTCTGTCGGCTCATGACGGTCGCGGAGGATTCGGGGACGGCGACGCCGCGCCCGGGGGGATCCACGAGGGCTTGCCGCCGGGCAAAGGGACGGACGGCGCGCCGAGGGCGAGGGCGGCGACCTCGGCGAAGCGCTTGACCGGGACGAGCTTCACGCGCGCGCGCACCTCGGCCGGGACGTCCTCGAGGTCCTTCACGTTGCCCTCGGGGAAGAGCACGGTCTTCAGGCCCTCGCGGTCGGCGGCGAGGACCTTCTCCTTCAGGCCGCCGATCGGGAGCACGCGGCCGCGCAGGGTGATCTCGCCGGTCATCGCGAGGCCCGGGACGACCGGGCGGCCGGACAGGAGGCTGGCGAGCGCGGTCGCGATCGCGATGCCGGCCGACGGCCCGTCCTTCGGCGTGCCGCCCTCGGGGACGTGCACGTGGAAGTCGCGGCGGCGGAAGGCCGCGTCGGGGATGCCGAGCTCCTCGGCGGCGGACTTCACGTGGCTGAGCGCCGCCTGCGCGGACTCGGTCATCACCTCGCCGAGGCGGCCGGTCAGCTTCACCTCGCCGCGGCCCGGGACGGAGACGGCCTCGATCGCCAGGGTCGAGCCGCCGGTCTCGGTCCACGCGAGCCCCGTCGAGACGCCGACCGCGTTGAAGGACGCCTTCTCGCGCGGGAACTTCGCGGGGCCCAGCAGGCCCGGCACGTCCGGGGCGTCCACGGCGACGACGGCGGTCTTGTCGGCGAGGACCTTGCGCGCGGCCTTGCGCGCGACCGCGGCCAGCTCGCGCTCCAGGTGGCGCACGCCGGACTCCCGCGTGTACTCCTCGGC
Organism: Elusimicrobiota bacterium; assembly: GCA_028869495.1. Lineage (GTDB taxonomy): Bacteria > Elusimicrobiota > Elusimicrobia > UBA1565 > UBA9628 > GWA2-66-18. The sequence continues at coordinate 14,578 of JAGWRY010000083.1, forward strand.
GACGCGCTCGAGCGCGGCGTCGGTCAGGGTCAGGCGGCCGGCCTTCAGGCCGTGCGCGGCCAGGATCTTCGGCAGGAGGTGCGAGCGCGCGATCGCCGTCTTCTCGGCCAGCGTGTAGCCGGAGAACGGGATCACTTCAAGGCGGTCGCGCAGGGTGACCGGGATGCCGGACAGGTCGTTGGCCGTGCAGACGAACATCACCTGCGAGAGGTCGAACTCGACGTCGAGGTAGTGGTCGAGGAAGGTCGAGTTCTGCTCGGGATCGAGGACCTCGAGGAGCGCCGCCGACGGGTCGCCCCGCCAGTCCATGCCCATCTTGTCGATCTCGTCGAGCAGCATCAGGGGGTTCCGGCTCCCGGCCTTGCGCAGGTGCTGGATCAGGCGGCCGGGGAGCGAGCCGATGTAGGTGCGGCGGTGGCCGCGGATCTCGGCCTCGTCGCGCACGCCGCCGAGCGACATGCGCACGAACTTGCGGCCCAGCGAGCGCGCGATCGACTTCGCCAGCGACGTCTTGCCGACGCCGGGGGGGCCGGCGAAGCAGAGGATCGGGCCGCGCAGGCCCTTCGTCAGCTTCGTGACCGCCAGGTACTCGAGGATGCGCTCCTTGGCCTTCGGCAGGCCCGCGTGGTCCTCGTCGAGGATCTTCTTCGCGCGCTCGAGGTCGATCGCGTCGCGCGTGCGCTTCGCCCAGGGCAGGTGGATCATCCAGTCGAGGTAGGTGCGGCCGACCGTGGCCTCCGGCGAGAACGGCATCATCTTCTCGAGGCGCGCGATCTCCTTCATCGCCGCGGTCTCGGCGGGCTCCGGCATCTTGGCGTCCTTGACCGCTTTTTTGAGGTCCTCGATCTCCTGCGCGAAGTCGTCCTTCTGGCGCAGCTCCTTCTGGATCGCCTTCATCTGCTCGTTGAGGTAGTATTCCTTCTGGGTCTTCTCGATCTGAGACTTGACCCGCGTGTGGATCTTCCTCTCGAGGTTCAGGATCTCGATGTCGGCCTTGAGCAGGACGACGAGCTTCTCCAGCCGCGCCTTGACGTCGACGAGCTCGAGCAGGGCCTGGCGGTCGGCGGACTTGACGACGGTCGCGGCCGCGGCCTTGTCGGCCAGCTCCGACGGGTCCTCGACCTGGGGCAGGGCGGCGAGCTCGCCCGGCGCCCGGCGCGAGAGCTTGCCGTGCTCTTCGACGACCTCGAGCGCGTGGCGCATCAGCGCCTTCAGCTCGGCTCCGGCCTTGGCCGGCGCTTCCGGGTAGGAGAGCGCGGCCTCCCAGTGCCCCTCCGGCGCGAGCTCGAGCGCTCCGACCTCCGCGCGCGCCAGGCCCTGCAGGAACACCTTCAGCGTGCCGTCGGGCATCTTCAGGTACTGGACGACCTCGACGAGGACTCCGGTCCGGTAGACGTCGTCGGGCTTCGGGTCCTCGACGCCGACGTCCTTCTGCGCGACGACGGCCAGGCGCTTCTCGTGGCGCGCCATCGCGGCCTCGATCGCCTTGACCGACTTGGGGCGGCCGACCGACAGCGGCAGCACCATGTGCGGGAAGACGACGACGTCGCGCACCGCCAGCAGCGGCAGGTGCTCGGGACGGGGAAGGGCCGGCTTCTCGCTCTTCTCGGTCACGCTTTGCCCGCCGGCAGGACCTGGTCGACGAGCCCGTACGAGACGGCCTCGGCCGCGGACAGGTAGAAGTTGCGCTCGACGTCGCGGTCCACGTCCTCGACCGTCTTGCCGCAGTGGCGCGCGAGGATCTCGGACAGGCGGCGCCGGGTCTTGCCGATCTCGACTCCCTGGATGCGGATGTCGGTCTCCTGGCCCTGCAGGCCGCCGCGCATCAGCGGCTGGTGGATCATGACCCGCGCGTGGGGCAGGGCGTAGCGCTTGCCCTTGGTCCCCGCCGCGAGCAGGACCGCGCCGAAGCTCATCGCCATCCCCATGCACAGGGTCGTGATCGGCGCGCGCACGATCTGCATCGTGTCGTAGACCGCGAGGCCGGCGGACACCATGCCGCCGGGCGAGTTGATGTAGAGGTGGATGTCCTTCTCGTGGTCCTCGGCGTCGAGGTAGAGGAGCTGAGAGATCAGCAGGTTGGCCGAGTCCGTCGTGACCGCGCCCTCGTCGCCGCCGACGAAGATGATGCGCTCCTTGAGGAGGCGCGAGAAGAGGTCGTATCCGACGGCCGAGCCCTGGTTCCAGCGCTCGAGCACCTGGGGGAGGATCGCGGGCATGAGGAAAGGATAGCTCTTTGCGCGAGCCCCCTCAAGACGGCGGCCGGCGGGCTCAGGCGTCCTTGTAGACGGCCTTGTCCCGCAGAAGCGCCATCGTCTTGCGCTCCCGGATCATGTGCTTGATCTGGTCCTTGCGGCGCTCGAAGAGCTCGCGCAGCTCCTTCTTCTTGTCCTCGGTCTCGGCGTCCTTCAGGCCGGCCTCGAGCTCCGCCGCCACCTCGGCCTCGGTCGCGTCGAGCTTCTCCTTCTCGGCGATCGCGTTCAGCACGAAGGCGAGGCGCACCTCGTCCTCGGCGCGCGGCTGCATCTTCCCGCGCAGGTCGGCCAGGACCTTGTCGGACAGCCCGGCGCCGCCGAGCTGGCGCTTCATGCGCTCCATCATGCCCTCGAGCTGGCGCTCGACCATCGACGGGGGGAGCGGGAACGGGTTCGCCTTGACCAGGGCCTCCTCGATCTGGCGGATCGAGTCGGACTCCGACTCCGACTTCGTCTCGCGGTCCAGGACCTCCTTCAGCTTCGCCTTGAGCTCGTCCAAGGTCTCGAAGCCGAGGTCCTTCGCGAACTCCGCGTCGAGCGCGGGCAGGACCTTGACCTTGATCTCGGTCAGCGTGACCGACAGGTCGGCGTCCTTGCCGCCGAGCTTGACCTTCAGGGTCTTCGACTCGCCGCGCTTCATGCCCTTGAGGCCCGCGGTCAGGCCCTCGACGGTCTGCTCGGCCGACATGTCGACGAGCTCGCCCGAGCCCTTCGCGCCGGCCATCGGCTTGCCGCCCGACGAGGCCGCGTAGTCGATCACCGCGAAATGCGCGTCGCCGACGGTCTCGTCCTTCGCGGCCTCGAGGCGCGCGTGCGACTCGCGCAGGTCCTCGAGGCGCTTGTCGAGCGCCTTCGCGTCCGCGGCCTGCGGCTTGCGGGTCACCGCGATCTTCAGGTAGTCCTTCGCGGTCGGCGTCGGCGCGACCTCGACGCGGACCTTCAGGCCCAGAGGCTCGCCGTCCTTCCACGCGACGTCCTCGACGGCGGGCGTCTCGACGACGCGGAGCTTCAGCTCCTCGAGCGCGGCCGGCACGTGCTTGCGGATCAAGGCGTCCAGAGCCTCCTCGCGCGCGTGCCCCATGAAGTGCTGCTTGACGACGTCGAGCGGGGCCTTGCCCTGGCGGAAGCCCGGGATGCGCGCGCGCCCCTGCAGGCGCACGAGCGCGTTCTGCGTCTCGCCCTCGACCTCCTGCGGCGGGATCTCGACCGAGACGGTCGCGACGCAGCCCTCTTCCTTCAGCTTCTTGAACTTCGGCTTGTCCGACTTCGTCGAGGCGAAGAGACCCATTGGCTTCCTCCGGAGGACTTGGTGGGCGGGGGGGGACTCGAACCCCCACGCCTTTCGGCACGCGGTCCTAAGCCGCGCGCGTCTGCCGTTCCGCCACCCGCCCGAAATCAAAAAGGACCGAGGTTCGCCTCGGTCCTCGTGCGGCGAAAATCTTTTGGACCATCTCGGACTCGAACCGAGAACCTTGACCTTAAGAGGGTCCTGCTCTAACCAGTTGAGCTAATGGTCCGCCGTGTTTATACCAAAATTCTCCGCCCGTCGCAAGACGCTCCGCGTCCCCGGACTTCCCGCTCGAGGGGGCGCCGTCCGTCCCGGCCCCGTCGGGATCGCGCGCCGTCGAGGCGCGCTTGGGTCGCTCGGCGGCGGACGGCGGAACGACGGCTTGCCGTCCTTCGCTCCACATCCCGCCGTGACCGGGACGGACGGCGAGCTCCGGGAGCGGTCGGCCGACGCCCGTATGATCGCCGTTCGACGCGGCCTTCGGCGGGACGTGGAGCGAGGACGGCGGGTCGGCCGGTTCCGCCGTCCGCC
>JAGWRY010000084.1 GCA_028869495.1 Elusimicrobiota bacterium
GGCGCGCGGGGCGAGTCCCGCCTCGCGGCCCTCGTCGAGGCCAAGCGCCTGGCGGCCGACGTCGAGCGCCGCCGCCGGGAGCTGCGCGCCGCGGCGGCCGACTCGGCGGACTTCCTCGCGGGCGTCAAGCGCGGGGAGCTGGCCGGGCGCCTGTCGGCCTCCGGCGAGGCGCTGCAGCGGGCCTGCGACGCGCTCGCCGTAAATTTCGTAGACTGACGGCGATGATCGAGTCTCGCGCGGGAAATGAGCGCTCGATGAGGAGCAGGTAAGGCGACCGTGCCGCGACGAACCTCCGGAGTCCTCCGCCGCGCGCCGCGCCCGCTGCTGGCGGCCGTCCTGCTCCTGTCGTCCGCGGCGGCCCGCGCGTCCGGGCGCGGCCCGATCGTCGTCCATCTCTATCACACGAACGACGTCCACGGCTGGATCATGGCGCGTCCGGGGCCGAAGGGCGGCGGGCGCCCTCTGATCGGCGGCGCGCCCGCGTTCAAAGCCCTCGTCGACAGGGACAAGGGGCCCAAGCTCGTGCTCGACGCCGGCGACTGGTGGCAGGGCACGCCCGAGGGCTCGCTGACGAAGGGCCGCGCCGTCGCCGAGGTCTTCAACGCGGTCGGCTACGACGCGGTCGAGATCGGCAACCACGAATTCGACGACGGACAGGCCTCGCTGAGGGCGCTGATCGGGCGCCTGCATATGCCGGTCCTCGCCGCCAACATCTACGGCCCGGACGGCAAGCGCGTGCCGTGGGCCAAGCCGCGCATCATCCTGAAGATCGCCGGCGTCAAGTTCGGGATCTTCGGCCTGCTGACCTCGCACATGCCGGGCCTGGAGTTCCCGCGGAACGTCGCCGGCCTGACCTTCCGCCGCGAGGTCGACGAGGCCCGCGACCAGGTCCGCGCCCTCAAGCGCGAAGGCGCCGACGTGATCGTCGCGCTGACCCACGTCGGCTTCGAGCGGGCCGGCGGGCCCGCCTTCGAGGGCGACCAGACGATCGCGCGCGAGGTGCCCGGCATCGACCTGATCGTCGGCGGGCACACGCACACCTTCTTGAAGCGCGGCTGGCGCGACCCGGTCCATGGGACGTTGATCGTGCAGGCCGGCTCGTATCTGCGCGCGGCCGGGATCGCGACGCTGAAGATCGACCCGCGCACGCGCCGCCTGATCTCGGACTCGGACCGGCTCGTCGACCTGCGCCCGGACCGCGGGACGGACCCGAAGGTCCAGGCGGCCGTCGACCGCGTCGAGGCCGGCGCGGCCCGGGCCTTCGCGGTCGTGATCGCGACGGCGACGTCGCCGTTGGCGCGCAATTTCGCCGGCGAGTCGGGAATCGGTTCCTGGATGGCCGACTGCTACCGGGCGCGCGAGCGGACGCAGGTCGCGATCCAGCCCGGGGCGTCCATCCGCGCCGGCATTCCCGCCGGACCCGTGACGAAGCGGACGATCTTCGACGTGATGCCGTTCGACGACGCCGTCGTCCGGCTGACGATGACCGGGGCCCAGCTGCGCCGCGCCTTGGAGGCGGGGATGGACGCGCGCGCGATCGCGCAGGTCTCGGGGGCGGCGGTGCGCTTCCGTCCGGGCGGGCCGAGGGGCGGGCGCCTGGTCTCGGTCGCGGTCGCGGGCAAACCCCTCGCCGACGGAGAGACTTATTCGGTCGCGTCCCTCGACTTCCTGTACGGCGAGGGCTCTGCGCGCGCCGCCGAAGCCGTCTCGTGGCGGCCGACCGGCGAACTCGCCCGAGACGTTCTGCTCGCCTGCGCCGAGCGGGAAGGCCGCATCGCCCCGCCGCCGCCCGGGCGCCTGAAGGCGCTCCCGGAGGACTGAAAAACCCATGGTGCTCAAGGACGTGCGCAAGAAGGTCGAGACGACCTGGACGACGACGAAAAGGATCCTGGCCGCGATGAGCGTCTGGGGACTGATCTTCAGCCTCGTCACGATCGCGCGTCTGAGCGTCGCGTTCTGCTACGACGACACGCTCGTCGACGCGTCGGCCTCCCACGCGAAGGCCGCGCGCTCGGTCCAGCAGGCCGGAGGGCCCGAGTACTGGCGCGTGCTCAACAACTCCTACGACATCGAGCCGCCCAAGCCCGTGCCGTTCGCGCTGGCCTGGATCCTGCGGGTGTTCGGCTTCCGCGTCCAGATCCTGGCCGAGCGCGAGGCGACCGGAGGCGAGGCCCTGCGCAAGGAGTGGCGGCACCTGTCCCCGCGCGGCTTCACCTTCGTCCCGGACGCGCAGAACCTGCACCTGCATCTGGAGGGCGACCGCTGCGTGCTCTTCTTCGGCTCCAGCGACCGGGAGATCCTCGAGGCGCGCAAGGCCGGCGTCTACGCGATCCGCGTCCGCCGCGGCAAGGACGCCGTCGAGGGCGGGGACTACACCCCCGGCCGCCTGGGCGAGCCGATCCTGCCGTTTTCCCAGTACTGAGCCGCCGCGAAGGCGGCGCGGGGCGGGCCGTCATTTCAGTTGACTTGGGGCGGGCTCGCGGGTAGAATACGCGTGACGGACCGACGGGAAGGATATGTGGACAAAATGTCCACAAACGGAATAGGATCTGCCATGACCTCGCCCCTGCGCCGCCCGCTGATCGCCGGAAACTGGAAGATGAACCTGACGCTGGCCCAGTCCGCGGAACTGGCTCGGGCCGTCGCTGCGGGCGCGGCGGCGGCCTCGGGCGAGGTCGCGGTCTGCGTCCCGTTCACCGCGATCCCGGTCGTCGCCGAGGTCCTGCGCGGCAGTCCCGTGCGTCTGGGCGGGCAGGACTGCTACTGGGAGGCGCAGGGCGCCTACACCGGGGAGATCTCGGCGGGGATGCTCAAGGACGCCGGCTGCCGGATGGCGATCCTCGGCCACTCGGAGCGGCGCAAGCTTTTCGGCGAGACGGACGAGCACGTGAACAGGAAGCTCGCCGCGGTCCTGAAGGCGGGGCTGACGCCGATCGTCTGCGTGGGAGAGACCCTCGACGAGCGGGAAACGCAGAAGACCTGGCGGGTCCTGGAGACGCAAGCGGCGGGCGCCTTGAAGGGCTTCGCCCCGGCCGACTTGGCGCCCGTCGTGCTCGCCTACGAGCCCGTCTGGGCGATCGGCACCGGCAAGACCGCGACCCCGGCCCAGGCGCAGGAGGCGCATCTGTTCCTGCGCGCCCAGCTCAAGAAGCTGTACGGCGAGGCCCTCGCCGCCGGAACGCGCATCCTGTACGGCGGCTCGGTCACGGCCGACAACGTCGACGTCCTGATGGCCCAGCCCGACGTGGACGGGGCGCTGGTCGGCGGGGCCAGCCTCAAGAAGGACGCCTTCCTGCGCATCATGGGGTTCCAGGCCGCGTGATCGCCCCCGAGCGGATCGCCGGCCTGACCGCGGAGATCGAGAAGCGCCTGCGGCGCTCGAAGCTCGATATTCCCGTCGGCGTGTCCAATCGGCATTGCCATCTGACGGAAGAACACTTCAAGATCTTGTTCGGACGCGCGGCGGAGCCGAAGAAGGTGAAAGCCATCAAGCAGCCCGGCTTCTACGCCGCCGAGGAGCAGATCTCGGTCCAGGGTCCGAAGGGCGTCATCCGCAAGATCCGCTTGGTCGCCCCGTACCGCGCGCACACGCAGATCGAGCTGGCCGTCACCGACGCCTTCGCGATCGGCTTGAAGCCCCCGGTGCGCGAGTCCGGCGACGTGAAGGGCTCGGCCGGCGCGACGCTGATCGGCCCGGCCGGCCAGGTGGAGGTCCGGGAGGGCGTGATCGTCGCCCAGCGCCACCTGCACTTCTCGCCGTCCGAGGCGGCCGCCTGGGGCATGGCCTCCGGCGAGGTCGTGCGCGTGCGCGCCGGGACCGGCGGGGGGCGCGCCGTCGTTTTCGAAGACGTGGTCGTCCGCGTGTCGGACAAGTACAGCCTCGAGTTCCACGTGGACACCGACGAGGCGAACGCCGCCGGGATCAAGACCGGCGACGTCGTGCACATCGCGTAAGGAGAACACAGACAATGAACGCGCTCGGAATGATCGAGACCCGCGGGCTGGTCGCCTGCGTGGAGGCCGCGGACGCGGCCGTGAAGGCCGCCGACGTCCGCCTCGTCGGCTACGAGAAGGTCGGCACCGGGCTGGTGACGGTCCTGTTCCGCGGCGAGGTCGCCGCCTGCAAGGCCGCCTGCGACTCCGGCGCGGCCGCCGCGCAGAAGGTCGGCGAGCTGATCGCGGTCCACGTGATCCCCCAGCCGCATCCCGACCTCGAGGGCAAGATGCCGATCTCGCTGCCCGAGAACCTGGCCCGGAAGAAGTAAGGGCGGAAAAATGATCTTCGCCCGAGTCGCGGGCACCGTCGTCTGCACGCTCAAGGACGAGAAGCTGACCGGGTCCAAGCTGCTCTTGGTGCAGCCGGTGGACCTGGCCGGCTCCCCGAAGGGCAACCCCCTCGTCGCCGTCGACTCCGTCGGCGCCGGCGAGGGGGAGCTCGTCCTGCTCGCGCAGGGGTCGAGCGCCCGCCAGACGAGCCGCACCGAGAGCCGCCCGGTGGACGCGGTCATCTTCGCGATCGTGGACACCGTCGAGCAGGGCGGCAAGCGCGTGTTCCGCAAGACCGAGGACTCGCATGCAAAATGAGGAGATCGCCCGGATCGTCGCCGAGGTGCTCAAGCGCCTCGATAAAGAGGAGGCGCTCTCCGGAGTCCTGACCGAGCCGCGCCCGGCCGCGGCGCCTCAGCCCGCCGGCTGCGGCGGCGTCGTCCATCCGTCGGTGGACGCGGCCGTGCAGGCGGCGCGCCAGGCGCAGGCCGTCTTCCAGGACCAGGGGCTGGAGCTCCGCCGCAAGGCGATCCGCGCGATGCGCAGGGCCGCGATCGCCGCGGCCGAGCGCCTCGCGAAGATGGCCCGCGAGGAGACCGGGATGGGCCGCTGGGAGGACAAGGTCCAGAAGAACCTGATCTGCGCGACCGGTACTCCCGGCGTGGAGGATTTGGTCAGTCGCGCTTATACCGGCGACAAAGGACTGACCTTGGTCGAGTACGCGCCGTACGGCGTCGTCGCGGCGGTCACGCCGTCGACGAATCCCGCGGCGACCGTCATCAATAACGCCATCTCCATCCTGTCGGCCGGCAACGCGGTCGTCTTCTCGCCGCACCCGGCCTCGTTCAAGACCTGCGTCGAGGCGATGAGCCTGCTCTGCGAGGCCGCGCGCAGCGCCGGCGCGCCCGCGGGGCTGATCGTCACCTACGACAAGCCCTCGCAGGAGAACACGAAGGCGCTCCTCGCGCACCCCGACGCGCGCGTCAACATGGTGACCGGCGGGCCCGCGATCGTGAAGGTCGCGATGACGGTCGGCAAGACCTGCAAGACGATCGCGGCCGGGCCCGGCAACCCGCCGGCCGTCGTCGACGAGACCGCGGACTTCCCGAAGTGCGCGCAGGACATCGTCTTCGGCGCGTCCTTCGACAACGGGGTCCTCTGCACGGCCGAGAAGGAGACGATCGTCGTCGAGGCCGCGAAGTCCCGCTTCCTCGACGCGATGCGCCGCGACCCGCGCGCCTTCGAGCTGTCCGCGGCGCAGGTCGACGCGCTGACCAAGCTCGTCATCAAGGCCGGCGGCAAGGGCTGCAAGGACCCGGTCCTCAACCGCGACTTCGTCGGCAAGGACGCCGCCGTGATCGCGCGCGGCATCGGGCTGTCGGTGCCCGAGCGGACGAAGCTCCTGTGGAGCGAGGTCTCCAACGACCACCCGCTGGTCTGGACCGAGCAGTTGATGCCGGTGATGCCGGTGACCTCGGTCCCCGACGTCGACGCGGCGATCGACCTCGCCCAGGCGGCCGAGGGCGGCCACCGCCACACGGCCTCGATGCACTCCTTGAACGTCGCGAACCTGACGAAGATGGGCCGGCGGATGCAGTGCTCGATCTACGTCAAGAACGCGCCGACGCTCTACGGCCTGGGCCTCGGCGAAGGCTACGCCACGATGTCGATCGGGACCCCGACCGGCGACGGGCTGACCAAGACCTCCCACTTCGCGCGGCCGCTGCACTGCGCGCTGGTCGGCTACTTCAGGATCGCCTGATGGCCAAGACCGCGAAGAAGGGCGCGAAGGGTCGCCGGCCGCTGATCGCGGGCCTCGACCACGTGTTCCTGCCGACGGCCCGCTTCGAGAAGGCGTGGGAGTTCTGGACCGGCGCCGCGGGCGCCGAGGCCGTCGCGCAGTGGGGCGGCGGCTCGCACCAGGCGGGGCACGTCCGCTTCGGCGGCGTGGACCTCGTCGTCACGCAGGAGGACGAGGACGCCGAACAGCCGGAGCTCGGCTATCCGATCGAGCACGGCCGCCCGGTCCTGTTCTTCGCGACGCCGGATCTGGACGCCCTGCGCCGCGCGCTGTCCGGCGCCGGCGCGAGGGTCCTGCGCGGGCCGCTGACGACGCACTGGGGCCGCCGCGCGATGACCGTGAAGGCCGGCGAGCTCGTGCTCGCCTTCGTCGAGAAGAAGCCGAAGACCAAGGGGAAATGACCATGCTCGCCAACCTCGCCGTCGGATTCCTGGAGACCTCCTCGATCGCCAAGGGCGTCGAGGCCGCCGACGCCATGTGCAAGATGGCCTCGGTCAAGCTCGCGAAGGCCGCGGTGCTGGCCCGCGGCAAGTACGAGGTGATGATCACGGGCCCCGTCGGCGAGGTCGAGTCCTCGCTGAGGGCGGGGCGCGAGGTCCTCGGCAAGACCCTGATCGACGAGGTGCTGATCCGCAACGTCCATCAGGCCGTCGTCGCCGCGCTCGACAAGCGCGTGCCGGTCGACGCCTTGGGCGCGCTGGGCGTCGTCGAGACCAAGGACGCGGTCGCCGCGGTCAAGGCCGCCGACGCCGCCGCGAAGGCCGCCTCGGTGCGCGTGATCGAGGTCAAGACCGTGGTCCCCGGCGGCAAGGGCTACTTCACGCTCTGCGGCGAGGTCGGCGACGTGCGCACGGCGGTCGCCGCCGCGGTCGCCTCGCTCGACGCCGCGCGCCTGGTCTCGCACGTCGTGATCCCGCAGTCGGACCCTCAGCTCCTGGGGGCGCTCGGCCAGTGACCGCGCTCCTGCTCGCCGCCGCCTTGCTCGCGCCGCTCCCGGCGCGCGCGGCGTCGACGGACCTGACGATCCCCTCGGACGGCGGCGCGCCGGTCGGCGTCTGCGATCTCGGCGCGACGCTCGACCGCCCGGCGCACGCGAAGGCGATCGTCGTCCTGGTCTGCGGCTCGGGCACGCACGACCGCGACGAGACCGTCGGCCCGGTCAAGCCGTTCCGCGACCTCGCCGACGCGCTGGCCGCGCGCGGGATCGCGACCCTGCGCTACGACAAGCGCGGCTTCTCGCCCGCCTGCCGCGCGGCGGCGCTGTCGCCCGATTTGACGCCGGACAACTTCGTCGCCGACGTCGTCCACGTTTACCGGCGCGCCGAGGCCGAGGGCCTGCCGGTCTTCGTGCTCGGCCACAGCGAGGGCGTCACGTACGTCGACGAGGCGGCCGCGCGCGGGGAGATCAAGCCGCGCGGGCTGATCCTGCTGTCCGGCCTGGGCCGCTACGACCTCGCCCAGACCCTCCTGCGTCAGTTCGACGCGGCCTTGAAGGCGCTCGACGCGGCGCTGGCCGGGTCCGCGCTGACGCCGGCGCGGCGGGCGGAGCTCGAGAGGTCCAAGGCCCGGACGGAGGCCTGGCGGAGCGGGGGGCGCGCCTACTTCCGGCGCCTGGCCGCGGGAAAGACCGGGCCCGGCGAGCGCTACCTGGGCGCCTACGCCCGCTTCTGGCGCGAGATCATCGCGATGACCGGCCGCGCGGCGGCGACCGCGGCGCAGGTCCCCGAGCCGGCGCTGGTCCTGCGCGGGACCGCCGATCGGAACGTCACGCACGCGGACTGGCAGGCGCTGGCCGGCGCGCTGAAGGCTCCCGGCTCCTCGGCGTGGGAGTTCCCCGGTCTCGACCACCTCTACGTCGCGCCGGGAACGGCGACGGTCGCGCCCGAGGTCCCGCGGCTGATCGCGGACTGGATCGACGCGCGCCTGGCGTCGGCTCCCGCCGCGGGGAGGACTCCGTGAAGGTCGTCGTCGGAAGCGACCACGGCGGCTTCGCGGCGAAGGCCTTCGTCGTCAAGGCGATCCAGGCCCTCGGCCACGAGGTCGCCGACTTCGGGTGCCACTCGACGGAGGCGGTCGACTACCCGGACGTCGCCGCGCTGGTCGCCGAGGCGGTCGTCTCGGGCGCCTACGACAAGGGGGTCTTGATCGACGGCTTCGGCGGCGCGGTGTGCCTGGCCGCCAATAAGGTCCCCGGCTGCCGCGCGGTCGCGGCCTACGACTCGGTCTCGGCGCGCTTCGCGGCCCAGCACGACGCCGCGAACGTCCTGTGCCTGGGCGGCAAGACGCGCGGCGAGCTGGTCCTGGGCGAGATCCTGAAGGTCTTCTTCACGACGCCGTTCGAGGGCGGGCGCCACGAGGGCCGCCTGGCCAAGATCGCGGCGATCGAGCGGAGGTATTCGCGGTGAGAAAAAGCCTCGCGTCGGCGCTGGCCGCCGTCTTGGTCTTGGGCGCCGCCGGCTGCGCGCTGAGTCCCGTGCGCCTGTCCAGCGGCATGGGCCTTCCGCCGCAGGCGGTCCCCGCGCAGGACCTGAGCGGCGCCGTGCCCACCTTTCCCGACGAACCGGAAGTCTGCTTCTTCTCGATGATCGGCGGGGAGGGGGATTTCGTGCCGCGTTTCCGCGACGACGGCGGATTCCGGGCGTTCCGCGCGCTGACGACCGAGAACCTCTCGCCGCGAGGCTGCGGCGTCCTCGTCTCCCTTCGGCAGACGGGCGCCACCGTTCTAGGCACCTCGTTCGTCGATTTCTATTCGCCGTACTCGACCGATCCGGTCCAGAGCGCGCAGGCCGAGGGCAAGGCCGGTCCCGTCTTGGGGTTCGAGACGATCGCCCGCTACCTGAAGCGGGGTCTCCAGCCCGGCCAGCCCTTGCGGGAGAAGCTGGATGCCCTGCGCCGGTCGGGGGCGCCGCGGCTGGACGCCCGCGCCGTCGCCGCCCTGGCCGGAGACGGGCTGATGACCGCCGATTCGCTGAGCAAGGACATCAGTCTGTACTACAAAGGACCGCCTCTGGAGGTCGTGGCCGCGGCCGCGCCCGAGCCCGAAGCTCCAGCCGCCGCCTCCCTCTCAGCCGCGCCCGCTCCGTCGCGTCCGGCCGCGCCGCGGACCGATCTGGACGACCTGCCTCCGGCGCGTCCCGAGGACGCGCACGCCTACGCGGTCGTGATCGGCATCGAACATTACCGCGAGAGGCTCCCGAACGCGGACTACGCGGCCGCCGACGCGCGGCTGACCGCGAAGTATTTCGAGCGCGTTCTGGGCGTTCCCGCGGAGAACCTGGCCCTGCTGACGAACGACCGGGCGACGAAAGGCGACTTCGAGAAGTACTTCGAGCGCTGGTTGCCGAACCGCGTTCAGGCCGGCGACAAGGTGTACGTCTACTACTCCGGCCACGGCGCGCCGAATCCCGCGAAAGGCGACGCTTATCTCGTGCCCTATGACGGGGACCCGACCTACATCGGCTCGACCGGCTTCGCGGTCAGCCGCCTCTTCGAAGACCTGGGCAGACTTCCCGCCAAGAGCGTCTTCGTCGCGATGGACTCGTGCTTCTCCGGCGCGGGCGGGCGGTCGGTGCTCGCCCGGGGCGCGCGGCCGCTGGTCAGCGTCGTCCAGGGCGGCGTGCCGCCGCGCTTGACGGTCCTGTCGGCGTCCGCGGCCGACCAGATCAGCAACACCGACGAGGCCGCGGGACATGGGCTTTTCACCTACTACTTCCTCGAAGGTCTGAAGAAGGACGGGCCGCGCCTGCACGCCGCCTATGACTATCTGAAGCCCAAGGTCGAGCGTTACGCCCGGCTGCAGTACAACTCCGACCAGGTCCCGCAATGGAGGCAGGGCCGATGAAACGGCTTCTCCCGGCGGTCCTGCTGGCGGCCGCCGCGGCCTGCGCGCCCCTGCGCGCGGACATCCGCTATTCGCCGTCGGCGCCCGTCTCGGCGCTGGCCCCCGCGCGGCTGGTCAAGGTCGCCTCGATCGAGTACAAGGACTCGTCGCGCGGCCTCGAGTCCTTGGGCACCGGCCTCCTGCTGACGCGCCCGTTCTTCGACACCTTCCGCGCCGCGGCGGCCGGACAGCTCGCGACGCTGGGCGTCTCGGCCGCGGGCGGGGACGGGACCGCGGTCGTGCTCGAGCTGAAAAAGGCCGAGCTCAAGCGCCCGGAGGGCCTGATCAGCACGGTCTCCGCGACGGTCGCCTACGCCCTGCGCGCGAGGCTGCCCGACGGCGCGTCCTGCGTCCAGGACGTCACCGGCTGGGCCTCCCAGCGCGAGGGCGTCGTGAGCTCGCCGGCGGCCAAAGCGCTGGAGGGCGCGCTCGGCAAGGCGCTCGACGACCTGGGGCCGGCGGTGCGCGACTCCTGCCTGTACGCGGCGGAATCCTCGACCGCCGCGGCCTCCGCGCCGCGCTCCGGACGATTCGACGGGAAATTGCTCGTCGTTGCGATCGGGCCCGTCTTCGTGGGTTCCGCCGATGTCGCGGCGGAGAACGCGCGCTACTTTGCCGCCGCCGCGAAGTCCGAACTCGGTGCGGGCGACATTATTGTGCTGGCCGGGACAGACGTGACCTTGGCGGCCCTGAACAAGACGTTCGGTAAGACGCTCGGCGACCGCGTCGCCGACGGCGGCCGCGTCGTCGTCTACTTCGCCGGAGACATCGAGCGGGATCACAGCGGCACCTATCTGCTCCCGCGGGACGCGGATTCGTCGGACCTCTCAGATACCGCGTACCCCTTGGCGCGGCTCTACGGGGACCTCGCCCGCCTCCCGGCGAAGGTCACACTCATTTTGGATGCGAATAGCTCCGGCTCAGGGCCGGAGGCCCGCCCGCCGCGGAGCCTGACCGTCCTGTCGTCCTCCGCGTCCGGGAAGCCCGGAGACCTCACAGCCGTCTTGCTCCGGGAGCTCAAGGCCAAGAACGGAGACCTGGCCGCCGCCGTCGCCGCGGTCCGGGCGGGGGAGACGCGATGAAGCTGGCTCGCGTCGTCGGCCGCGTCTTCTGCTCGCGCCAGGAGCCGGGCCTGGATCGCAAGACGATGCTTCTGATCCAGCCGCTCAAATGGGAGGACGAGACCCCGAGCGGCGACCCGATCGTCGCCGCGGACGCGGTCGGCGCCGGGGCCTCCGAGAAAGTGTTCTGGGTCGCCTCGCGCGAGGCCGCCGTCGCCTTCCCGGACGTCCCGCCGATCGACGCGGCCGTCGTCGGCATCGTCGACGGCGCGCAGGTCCGCGATTTCCGGAGGAAGGGCTGATGTTCGTCGGCGAGGTCGTCGGCAACGTCTGGGGCACGCGCAAGCACCGCTCGCTGGACGACCGCAAGCTGCTGCTGGTGCGCCCGATCGACCCGCTGACCGAGGCGCCGCTGGGCCCGGCGGCCATGGCCGTCGAGGGCGGCGTCGGCGCCGGACCGGGCTCGATCGTGCTGGTCGTCGACGAGGGCGGCTCCGCGCGCGGCGTGCTCGGGGACAAGGACGCGCCGGTGCGGACCCTGATCGTCGGGATCGTGGACGCCGTGACTTCGGGCGGGAAGGTGAAAAAATATGACTGAGGCTCAGCTGCGGACCGTCGTCGAGGAGGTCGTGCGGACCCTGTCGGCCAAGGGCTTCCTGAAGGCGGGGAAGTGCTCGTGCGAGGAGGGCCCGAAGGCGCTCCGGGGCGAGGTCAAGACGACCGTCGGCTCGGCCGGCAAGACCTTCGGCGGAGCCGCCGACTGGGGGGCCAAGCCGGCCGCGCCCGGGAAGGGCGCGCTGTCGCCGTTGCCGCCGAAGCCCGCCGCCGACCACGAGGACGAGGACGCGCACGTCGACGAGCGCATGATCAAGTCGGCGGGCGCCGACCGCGTGTCGGTGTGCCGGCCGACCAAGAAAGGTTCGAGCACGGCGCGCTACGTGGACCACACCCTGCTCAAGCCCAACGCGACGCAGGACGAGATCGCGAAGCTCTGCGAGGAGGCCAAGTCCTTCTGCTTCGCCTCGGTCTGCGTCAACCCGTCCTACGTCGCGCTGGCCGCGCAGTACCTGAGCGGCTCGGGGGTCAAGGTCTGCACGGTCGTCGGCTTCCCGCTGGGCTCGACGACGCCGACGGTCAAGGCGATCGAGGCGCGCGACGCCATCGCCAACGGCGCCGGCGAGATCGACATGGTCATCAACATCGGAGCGCTGAAGTCCGGCAACGACGCGCTCGTCTACGACGACATCCGCGCGGTGCGCGAGGCGACGCGCGGCAAGGTGCTGAAGGTGATCCTGGAGACGTCGCTCTTGTCCAACGAGGAGAAGGTCCGCGCCTGCGCGATGTCGAAGAAGGCCGGGGCCGACTTCGTGAAGACCTCGACCGGCTTCGGGGGCGGCGGCGCGACCGTCGAGGACGTCGCGCTGATGCGGCGGACCGTCGGTCCGCTGATGGGCGTCAAGGCGTCGGGCGGCATCCGCGACGCGAAGGCGGCCGCGGACATGATCGCGGCCGGCGCGACGCGGCTGGGGACGTCGGCGTCGGTGGCGATCGTCACCGACGCGAAGGCCGACGGGAAAGGCTACTGAGGATATTCGGGCCGAAGGGGTAAAACAGACATGGCCAAGAAGCCGGCGAAGTACAAGATGACGACGGACCTGCAGTGCGGGGCCTGCGCGGCGATCATGCACACGCACCCGGGCGAGCCGGCGCCGAAGTTCTGCGCGGGCTGCGGGGCCGGGCTCGAGAAGTTCTGCCTGGCCTGCCACAAGAAGGTCGAGATGTTCTTCGAGGAGTGGTGGCCGGAGGACGACGAGTGCGTGCGCACCTACAGCACGCCGCGCCGCTGCACGCGCTGCAACGCGGTCCTGGAGACGGGGCCCGCGGACCGCGCGCTGGACGACGAAGAGATCGAGTAAGGAGGACGCAATGGCCGAAACCAAGGAAGCGCTGGGCCTGGTCGAGACGAAGGGCTTCGTCGGCATGATCGAGGCCTCGGACGCGATGGCGAAGTCGGCGAAGGTCCGCCTGCTCGGCTACGAGAAGGTCGGCAACGGGCTGGTGACGACGCTGTGCCGCGGCGAGGTCGGCGCGGTGCGCGCGGCCGTCGACGCGGCCGCCGCCGCCGCGCAGAGGGTCGGGGAGCTCGTCGCCGTCCACGTGATCCCGCGCCCGCACGACGACCTCGAGAAGTACCTGGACCAGATCCAGATCAAGATCGGCCGCTAGTCCGCGGCCGTGCTGACGCGCGACGACCTGATCGACATCCTCGTCGCCGGCCTGGCTCCCGCCCGGCCGGCGGCGTCGTCGTCCGCCGCCCCGCCCAAGCCGCGCTCCAAGGCCCTGCCTCCGCCCGGCCCGGCCGGGCGCCCGTTCCTGGCGGAGCACGAAATAAAGAAGAGGTTGACGGCGGGGGGCAAACGCCTTACAATTCCATCGAATTCCATCCTCAGCCCGCTGGCCTCGGACTGGCTGACGCTACAAGGAATAGAGATCGTCCGCGTATAGGATTCTCCCCATGCCGATCGACATCAAGAACCTGCTGACTTTGATGGCCGAGAAGGACATCTCGGACATCCATTTCAAGGCGGACTCGGTGCCCGCCCTGCGCGTGCGCGGCGCGATGATCCTGGCGACGAACCTGGCCAAGATGAGCGCCGACGACATCGAGGCCGTCGCCGCCCAGCTGATGAACAAGGAGCAGGCGGCCGCCTTCGCGGCCGACAAGGAGCTCGACCTCGCCTACAGCCTGCAGGGCGTCGCGCGCTTCCGCGTCAACGTCTACCGCCAGAAGGGGACCGTCGGGCTGACTTTGCGCGTCGTGCCGGTCAAGTTGCGGACCTTCGAGGAGCTGAACCTCCCGATCGAGTCCCTGCACAAGCTCGGCGCCGAGAGCCGCGGCCTGATCCTGTTCGCCGGCATCACCGGCGCCGGCAAGACGACGACCCTCAACAGCTTCCTGAACTACCTGAACGAGAACCACCAGTACCGGATCATCACGATCGAGGACCCGATCGAGTACTACCACGCCGACCGCAAGTCGACGATCGTCCAGCGCGAGGTCGGCCTGGACACGAACTCCTTCGCGGCCGCGCTCAAGCACATCCTGCGTCAGGACCCGGACGTCGTCGTCATCGGCGAGATGCGCGATCTGGAGACGATGCAGGCCGCGATCTCGGCGGCCGAGACCGGCCACCTCGTGCTCTCGACGATCCACACCCTCGACGCGGCGCAGACCGTCGACCGCATCGTCGACGCCCATCCGGCGCACCAGCACGCGCAGGTCCGCCAGCAGCTCGCGAACTGCCTGAAGGGCGTCGTCGGCCAGCGCCTGGTCCTGTCGAAGGACGGCAAGACGCGCTATCCGGCGACCGAGGTCATGGTCGGCAACTCCGTCGTGCGCCGCCACCTGCTCGAGGGCAAGACCTCGGAACTGCGCAAGGTCCTCGAGGGCGGCGCCTACTACGGGATGCACACCTTCGACCAGGATCTCCTGCGCCTGCGCGGCGAGGACAAGATCGACGACGCGACCGTGCTCGAGGAGTCGAGCAATCCGGAGGACGTCGCGCTCCGCCTGAAGGGCCTCAGCGCCGGCGAGGCCTGACGATGGCCGACGAGCCGAAAGACCAGCCGGACGACATCCAGGGCATCCTGTCGGACCTGGACGCGATCCTGACCGGTCTGGAGCCCGGCGCCGCCGCTGCCCCGCCCGCGGCCGAGGCGCCGAAGCCGGCCGAGACGCCGAAAGCCGTCGAGCCGCCGAAGCCCGCCGAGCCGCCGAAAGCCGCCGAGCCGGCGAAAGCCGCCGAGCCCGCGAAGCCCGCCGGTCCCCCCGACCTGAAGATCGAGCTGGCGCCGCGCGAAGGCTCGATGCCGGCCCCGGCCAAGAAGCCGGAGCCCGCCAAGCCGGCGCCGGCCAAGCCCCTCGCCTCCCAGGCCAAGCCGCCGATGGAGCTTCCCGCGGCGCAGGCGCCGAAACCCGCGGAGCCGCCGAAAGCGGCGGAGACCCCGAAGCCCGCCGAGCCGCCCAAGCCGCCCGAGCCGGCGAAGACGGCCGCGCCGCCGGCCAACCCCGAGGAGATCCCGGCGAACGCGTCGAAGGACCAGATCCGCCGCGTCGCCTACGTCTACACGGCCTCCTGCGCCGAGGCGCGCGCCGCCTGCTCCGCCTTCCTCTCCCAGGCCGCGCGCACGATCTCGAAGAAGCCCCTCTACCTGCGCCCGGTCCTGAGCCTGGAGGTGGGCCCGTCCGGCGACCCGGCCGCCGCCTGCGAGAAGGCGCGCCAGGCGAAGGCCGTCGCCGTGCTCGCCGTCGTCGACGGCTGGCCCCAGGCGAAGATCGACGCCCTGTCCGACGCCTGCTCGCGCGGGAACCTCCTGTTCCGCTCGATCGCGCCCGCGGACGTTCAGAAGAAGTCGACGGCCGTGGACGTCATCGTCGACATGATGCTGCTGCCGGGCGAGGCCTGATGGAGAGGTGGGAGCTCCGCCCGGCGCCCACCAAGGCCGATCCCGACCGCCATGTCCTGCTCGTGCGCGGCGGTCCCGCCGACGTCGCCGCCCTGCTCAAGAAATTCGGCGGACTGCTGGGCCGGCCGTCCCCGCACGAGGGCGACTTCAACTTGAGCCTTTACGTCCATCGCCTGACCGCGCCGACGCGGGCGAAGCTCGAGGGCTGGCTGATCCAGGCGGCGCCGCCGCCCGCCGCGCCGCCTCCGCCCGAGCCGGCGGAGCCGGCCCCGCCGCCCGAGTCGGTCGAGCCGCCTCCGCCGTCCGCCCC
>JAGWRY010000085.1 GCA_028869495.1 Elusimicrobiota bacterium
CGCGCACGCCGGCCGAATGGGCGCTCTACGCCGCCGGGCTGGCCGCGACGGCGCTCGCCGCCTGGCTGGTGGGGCGCGCGGCCAAACGCGCCTTGGACGGACGGGTCGCTTCCGCGCCGTGACGAGCATGAAGGAGGAGAAGATGATGAAGAACGCCGAGACGACGGATGCTCCGTTCGCGCCGCTGGACGAGCACAATCTGAAGCTCATCGACAACGTGCGTCCGGGCAACTGGGTCAATCCCGAGCCGGAGTCCAGATACAACCTCGTGGTCGTCGGCGGCGGCACGGCGGGTCTCGTCACGGCGATCGGGGCCGCGGGACTGGGCGCCAAGGTCGCGCTCGTCGAGCGGCGCCACATGGGCGGCGACTGTCTCAACGTCGGCTGCGTGCCGTCGAAGGCGCTGATCGGCGCCTCCCGCGCGGCCGCGCGCACGCGCCGGGCCGGGGAGTTCGGCGTCCGCGCGGAGAACGTCTCCGTCGATTTCGGCAGGGTGATGGAACGCTTGCGCGCCTTGCGCGCCCGGATCAGCGTCAACGACTCGGCCGACCGCTACAGCGGGCTCGGGGTCGACGTCTTTCTGGGCGACGGACGCTTCGCAGGTCCCGACCGCGTCGAGGTCGAGGGGAAGACATTGCGCTTCGCGAAGGCCGTGATCGCCACCGGCGCGCGCGCCGTCGTCCTGCCGACCCCGGGCATGAAGGAGGCCGGCGCGCTGACCAACGAGACGCTCTTCAACCTGACGGAGCTTCCCAAGCGCCTTCTCGTCGTCGGCGCGGGGCCGATCGGCGTCGAGATGGCGCAAGCCTTCGCGCGCCTCGGCTCGCGCGTGACGATCTTCGAGGCGATGCACGGCCTGCTGACGCGCGAGGATCAGGACGCGGCGGGGATCGTTCAGCGCGCGCTGGAGCGCGACGGCGTGGACTTCCGCTGCTGCGTCGAGATCGAGGGCGTCGAGCGGTCGGGCGGCGTCCGCGCCGTCCGCTTCAAGAGCAAGCACGGCCCGTCCGGGAGCGCGGAGTTCGACCAGATCCTGATCGGCGTCGGCCGCGCCCCGAACGTGGAGGGATTGGGGCTCGAGGCCGCGGGGGTCGAGTACGACAAGCGCGGCGTGAAGGTCGACGACTTCCTGCGCACGACGAACCGCCGGATCTTCGCCGCCGGCGACATCTGCCTGGGGCCCAAGTTCACACATACGGCCGACTTCTCGGCGCGGATCGCGATCCAGAACGCGCTGTTCATGGGCCGCAAGCGCTTCAGCGCGCTTACGATCCCGTGGTGCACGTACACGGACCCCGAGATCGCGCACGTGGGGATGTACGAGAAGGACGCGGCGGAGAAAGGCCTCAAGACCCGGACCTTCGTCCAGGAGATGAGGGAGGTGGACCGCGCGATCTTGGACGGCGAGACGGAAGGCTTCGTGAAAGTCCTGGTCGAGGAGGGCGGGGACCGCCTCCTCGGCGCGACGATCGTCGCGCCGCACGCCGGAGACATGATCGGAGAGCTGGCGGTCGCGATGAACAACGGCGTGGGGCTGGCCGGCATCGGCGCGACGATCCACCCTTATCCCACGCAGGCCGAGGCGATCCGCAGGCTCGGCGACGCCTACAACCGCACGCGCCTGACGCCGTTGGCGAAGAACGCTTTGGGCGCGTGGCTTAGGTGGACACTTTGACGAGCGCGCCGCCGCCAGTGCCGGGCGCTTGTTTCGACAGCTTGAGTTCCCGGAGTGGGTCCAAAGTCCCACTCTGACCCCAGTCAAGAGGCCCCTGCCTCGTGGGGGAAAACGGATTACACTTTCGTTATGAAAGGAGCCCTTCTCGCGGCCAGTTCATTCGGGCTCCTCGGAGCGGCCGGGCTTGTGGCTTGGTCGACCTTGTCGCGGCCGGTCGTTACGCGCTTGTCTTCGGCGCAGGCCGAGTCGTTCGATTTGAAGGAGGCGCCGCACATCGCGATCGCGTCCCGTTCCGTCGCGGCCCAGCCTGCGGCGGCGGCGGTTCCCTCCTCCCCGCGGCCGATCCCGCTCGCGGGGATGGCTGTCGACGGCGCATCGGCTCCGGCCGGGTCGGCCGCGGCAAGGCCGCTCTCTCCGCCGGCCGCCGCTCCGGAGCGCCTGCGCTGGGCCCGTCATAATCGCTTGTTGGAAGCGCTCCTGCGCGCGCCGGGGCGCGTCTTGGCCGCGCACTCGGTCCTAGGCTCGCCGCGCGCCCTGCGGGGCTTTTTAAGCGACGCGAAGAGGGTCGACGCTTATTTGGACTCTCCGCTGATTCGCGTCGCCTTGAACAGCCCCGTCGTGACCAAACTGGTCCTCGGCAATCCGGGGTTGGTGCGCGTCGTGCTCGGCAGTCCCGCCCTGCGCGACCCTTCCTCGGTGCGCGCCCTGTTGTCCAGCCCCATGCTGCGCAAGATGCTGGACTGTCCCGGCGTCCAAGGCGCCCTCGCCGATCGCGACGTGATCCGAAACCTCGCGACGGACCCGGCGACGGCGAGCTGGCTCGCGGGCAATCCGCAGGCCCTTGCGGCGCTCGCCGGCATGGCGCCCGCGCTGGCGCGATCGCTCGGCGCAGGTTGAACCGACCGACAAGCCCCGCCTACTGGCAGTAGCCGCCGCTGCCGCAGAGCAGCGAGCCGCAGCAGTCGCTGGCTTGGGCGCAGCGCGCTCCTTGTCCCGCGCAGGTCACGCCGTCCGTGCAGGTCCCGGCGTCGCCGCAGGTCAGAGAACTGCAGCATTGCGAAGAGGTCGAGCAGACGCCTCCGGCGTTCACGCAGCCGGACGCTCCGACGCAGACGCCGGAGGAGCAGATCATGGAGCCGCCGCAGTCCGCGCTGCTCGAGCAGGGCGTCCCGGATCCTTGCCCCGCGCCGTCCGAACAGACCTTGTTCGCGTTGCACAGGAGGGTCCCGCAGCAATCCCCGCTCGTGGAGCAGACTTGATCTTTTTGCTGGCAGGATACGACTGCGTTCGGGTCGACGGCGGGAGGGGAGCCTCCGCTGTTGCAGGCCGCGAGCGCGGCGGCCGCCAGCAGCAGCGCAACCGCGCGCCGTGCGGCCCGGAGGCGCGCGTTCGAGGAGGCCGGCGCAATCCCGCCGCCCGTCGCGACGGCTCCGTTGCAGGGGACCTGCCGCCTGTCTATGGATTCATCAACACTCGTCGGCATGTTGGACGCTAAAGCGTAGCCCCGACGATCCAAAAATGCAAGTGAGCGAATTGGCCGGCGGCTGTTGGACGCGCATCGTGGATTTTCGAATCGTCAGGCGGTCGCCAGAATGACGATGCCCGCCAATAGGAACGCGACGGCGGCCGCCTTCTGCAGGATGCGCGGATCGATGTGGCGCTTGACGCGGCGGCCGACGGCGATCGCGATCGCCGTCACGGTCCAGAGCGCGAGGGTCGCCGACAGGAAGATCGTCAGCGGTGCCCGGTGCCTTGCCGCCAGCGTCGCCGTCGCCAGTTGAGTCAGATCGCCCCATTCGGCGATGAAGATGACGAGGAAGGAGGCCCACG
>JAGWRY010000086.1 GCA_028869495.1 Elusimicrobiota bacterium
AAGAAGCGGTCCCGAAATCTCGCCCAGGATGAAGAGATCTAAATCGCTTTCGGGCGTCTCTTCGCCCTTGGCGACCGAGCCGTAAACGAAGGCGGCCTGAATGCCGGGCAGCGAAGTCATGGCGGCGCGCAGCGTCTCGCCCAGGCCGATGGTCTTAAGCGCGATGGCTTTCAGTTCCTGGTAAATGGGGAACTCTCGGTTGACCTCCATGTAGCGCCGGTTGCCGGAGATTTCGCTCTTCAAAAAGCCCAGGCGTTCCAGGCGGTCGAGTTCCTGCTTGACCGCGCGCACGTCCGAGCCGGTCAGGCGGGAGACCTCCCTGAGATAAAGGCGCTGTCCGGGCCGCAGAACGAAGGCGGCGATGATGCGCGCCCGCGTGCGCGACGAAAGCAGCTCCTCCATCAATTCGGCCATAAGAATGTTGTTTAGTATACAACGAACGTTGTATATAAGTCAACAGTTAAATTCGCCCTCGTGCTTGCGGCGATTCGTCCGGCGCTCAGCGTAGCCTTGACTCTATGCCTGAGTATAGGGTCTATACTGGTCTCAATGAAGGATTCCATGATGATCGGACGCCTGTCGGCCGAGGCCGGCGTCAACCCTCAGACGGTCCGCTACTATGAGCGGCGGCAGCTTCTCCTCCCCGCGGGGCGCAGCGCCTCCGGCTATCGGCGCTACGGCCCCGACGCCGCGCGGCGGCTTCGCTTCATCAAGAACGCGCAGGGGCTGGGCTTCTCCTTGGAGGAGATATACTCGCTCCTGCGCCTACGCGGCGGCGGAGGCGCCTCGTGCGGCCGGGTCCGGCGCCGTGCCGCGGCCCACGCGCGCGACGTGCGCGAGCGCATCGCGCGCCTTCGGGCGATGGAGCGCGCGCTGACGCGGTTGATCCGAACCTGCGGTCGGCGCGGTGCCGGCGGATGCCCGATTTTGAGCGCCCTGGAGGCGGAGAGATGAGCGTCAAGATCCATTTGCTGTCCTTTGAAGGCTGTCCCAACGCGGAGAGGGCCCGCGGCGCCTTGCGCGCCGTCCTCGCGCAGGCGGGCCTGCCCGCGCGTTGGGGGGAGGCCGACTTGCGTTCCCCGGATTGCCCCGAAGTCTGGCGGGGCTTCCCGTCGCCGACCGTTCTTGTCGACGGAGCCGACGTGCTCACCGGAGACCGCGAGCGGCGCGGGACGAGTTCCTGCCGCGTCGGCGCGGTTCCCGACGAGGCGCGCATCGCGGCGGCCGTGTCCCGGCGCACGCGGAGCTTCGCCTCGCTGACGGCTCTGCCCGCCGCCGTCGCCGGCTTGCTGCCGGTCGGCTTCTGTCCGGCCTGCTACCCGGCCTGGGCCGGCCTGCTGAGCGCGCTCGGTCTGGGCGCCGTCTCGGAGCGCGTGCTGGCGCCGCTGACGGCCGCGCTCTTGGTCGCGGCCGTGGGCGGGCTCGCCTACCAGGCGCGGCGCCGCGGCCGGTACGGGGCGCTGGCGGCCGGGATCGTCGGGGGCGCCGCGATGTACGCCGGACAGTTCCTGCTCCGCGCCTGGCCGGTCAAGGGCCTCGGGATCGCGCTCCTGATCGGGGCCTCGCTTTGGAACATCCTGCCGCGTCGGAGGCGGCCGGAAAACTGTCCGGCCTGCGCGGCGGGACAGTGAAAAGGAGGGAGGAAACGCCATGACGAAGAGAAGGGGCGAAGTCTTCCTGCCGGCGTGACGCGCCTTTAGGTCGCGGCGGTGGACGGCCGGCTGCTCGTCTGTTGCCGCGGCGGACGCGTCCGACTCGAGGGGCTCCGGGCCGCTGGCGCGGGCTGCGTGAAGTGGAGTTGCCGCGTTCGCCCGAGCCTTGCTCTGGCGTTCAACTGACCGGTTTGAGCGTTCCTCCGACGCAGGCGGAGCAGCGATCTTCCACAGGGGTGCAGCGCGGACACCAAAGCCGGCCGCATTTGTCGCACTTCTTCCAGCCGCACGGCGTGGACTCCGCCTTCATGTTGCAGTGACTGCACGTTAGGGCGCTGTTTTCCAGTTGGGTTCCTCCCGAGACGTCGCGTCGGCGGCGAAGAGGCGGCGCAGCGCCTCGCGCGCGCGGGGCGCGCGCCCGCTGGGCTCGGACAGGCGCGACGCCAGGGCCTTCAAGTCTTCGAAGGTGTCGACGTCGGCTCGGCGTTCGAGCAGGGCGAACGGCGTTCGCGAGGCGCGCAGGCGCGCGAGCGTGCGCTCCAGGACGCCCGAGTCGGACCAGGCCATGTCCGCGAACAGGTCCGGCCGGGGTTCGCGCAGGCCGACGAGATAGTAGCCGCCGTCCACCGCGGGCCCGAGGACGGCGGGGGGGCCGTCGAGGCGGCGGAAGGCCTCGGCCAGGGTCTCAGACGGCAGGTCCGGACAGTCGCTGCCGATGATCGCGACTTTCCGGGCTCCGCCGCGGAAAGCCGCGTCAAAGGCGGCCGTCAGGCGGGCCCCGAGGTCGCCGGGGCCCTGCGGACGCCAGTTCGGGGCTTCGTCGAGCCAGTTGAGGTCCGGGAACGGAGGCTCCGGCGCATAGGCGACGGAGACCGCCGCGGCGCCGCAGGCGCGTGCGGCCGCGACGGAGTCCGCGGCGAAGGCCGCGTAGAGCTCGGCCGCCTGCCCGGGCGACAGCGGAGGGGTGAGGCGGGTCTTCACGCGTCCGGGGATCGGAGCCTTCGCGAAGACGATCAGAGCGTTCACGTATAGAGCCTCTTGAGCGTCTCGGGGGGAACGCCGAGGCGGAACAGCGCCACGATCAGGGAGTTGCGCAGGGCGTTGAAGACGGGGCCGTTGCGCTCGTAGCGCCGCGCGGAAGTGGCGACGCGCGCGTCGAGGGTGACGACCGGCCCGAGGGCGGCCAGCTTCGGGAGGAGGAAATACTCCTCCAAGAGCGGCACGGGGGGGAAGCCTCCGACGCGCAGGTACTCCTCGCGGCGGCAGGCGACGGCCTGGTCGCCCTGCGGCACGCCCGTCCAGCGCGAGCGCAGGTTGCCGAGCGCGGCGATCAGCCGGTAGACCGGCTCGTCGCGGTCGAAACCGAGGCGGAAGGCGGTCGCGCCGGGACGCGGCGCGCGCGACCAGGCGGCGCGCAGCAGCCCGAGCCAGCCGTCGGGCAGGCGCGTGTCCGCATGGAGGAAGAGGAGAAGTTCGCCGTTCGCGGCGAGGGCGCCCCGGTGCATCTGATTCGCGCGCCCGCCCCCGCCGGCCTCGACCAGGCGGTCGGCCAGGCGCCGCGCGGCGGCGGTCGTGCCGTCGGCGCTTCCGCCGTCGCAGACCACGATCTCGACCTCGTCGCGGGAAGCGGACGCGCGCAGGCGCTCGACGCAGTCCTCCAGGCCGGCCCCTTCGTTCAGGGTCGGGATGACGACGGAGACCGCGGGCCGCGGCGCGCTCATTCTCAGAACCTTCCGGCCGCCCGCTCCTTGGCGGGCATGGCCTCCAGGCAGGTCGTCCACCAGCCGGTGCGCGCGGTCTCGACGAACTCGGACGGGAGGCGCTCCTCGGCCATCTCGCGCGCCAGGCGCTCGTGGTCGTAGTCGACGGGGACGAAGCGGGCGTCGAGGACGCTGTCCGCCTCCTCGAGGATCGTCGCCCAGACGCGCGGCGTGCCGTCGTTGGCGGGACGCCCGAGGGCGCCGGCGTTGACGATGCCGCGTCCCGGGGCGAGCCAGCGCTTCCAGTGCAGGCCGGTGTGCGTGCAGGCGACGACGTCGGTCTCGTGTTCGGCGAGCAGGCGCCGGACGAAGGGAACCGGCGTGGCGCTCTCCCAGAGGAACTCGTTGATGCGGCGCGGCGAGCCGTGGCAGAGGAGGACGCGGCTCTTCCCGACGCGCAGGCGCAGGGTCTTGGGGAGCGTTCCCATCCAGCGCTTGTGCTCGGACGAGGTCCTCTCCTTCGTGTAGTCGTAGGAGATGCGGGCGAAATGGTTGTCGCGCGGGTCCGTGTAGCCGCAATGGCAGTCGTCGGTGTCCGTCGCGAGCGACTCCTCGTAGTTGCCTTGGATCGCGGGGACGCCCTTCTCCCGCAGGAGCTCCAGCGTCCGGTCGGGATGCGGGCCGAAGGCGCCGAAATCGCCGAGGGCGAAGACGGCGTCGACCTTATTCTCGACGAGCTTCAGGGCCGCCTCCAGGGCGAGATAGTTCGAGTAGACGCCCCCGAGGAGCGCGACGCGGCGGTACGTCCCGGCTTCGCTCAAGTCCGGCACGAGAGCCCCGTGGCGTGGCAGGTGAAGCAGGCCGGGTAGGCCAGCTCGAACGGGCGCAAGGACTCGCGCAGGGTCGCGGCCAGGCGCGCGCCCGGGAAGTCGATCAGGAGCGGGCAGACGTAGACTCCCTTGGCCGTGACCATGCGGCTCGTCGTGCACTGGAGACCGGCTCCCTCCGTCTCGGAGAGCTCGCGTCCGCGCAGGGTCTCCCAGGACTCGTAGGCGTGGGTGCGCGCGGTCTCGGCGCCCAGGCGCAGGAGCGGGAGGACCTTCAGGCGCGGGCGCTTGAGGCCCGCGGCGCGCAGGAACTCGAGGAAGCGCGCGCGGCCCTCGCTCGCGGCGACGCCCTCGCAGGCCTCGGTCGTCGTGACCACCGGGTCGTGCCCGGCCGCGGCGAGCTCGCCCAGGCCGGCCATGATTCTGTCGAAGGTTCCCTCGCCGCGGATCGGGTCGTTGGTCGCGGCGTCGTAGCCGTCGAGCGAGACGCGCAGGTCCAGGCTGTAAGGCGAGGCGCCGGCCAGGGATTTGAGGCGCGCGGCCGTCTTCGGCTTGATCAGGAGCGCGTTGGTCAGCACCGAGACCGGTCCGAGGGCGAGGGCGTCGCCCAGGATCTCGAAGATCTCCTTGTTCATGAACGGCTCGCCGCCGGTGAAGTAGTATTCGCGCGCGCCGAACTCTTCGGCCTCGCGCAGGCGGGCCCCGACCTCGGCCCGCGTCATCATCGGGAAGCTGCGGTTGTCCGGCGCGCAGGAGATGAAGCAGTGCGCGCAGCGGATGTTGCACAGCGTCCCCGCGACCTGGAACCAGACGGTGTCGAGGGCCGTCAGCGGCGCGACGGGATAGGCCCGGACCGCGGGAGCGCTCATTCGCTCAGGAGCTCCAGGCCCAGGCCGCGCGCCTCGGGGCCCCAGGCGCACCACGGGATCATCGCGGCGGCGCCGATCAGCCAGAAGGCGGCCAGGACCGCGAAGGCGGCGGCCGGCGACGCGGCGCCGGCCAGGTAGACGAGAAGGGGCGGCGCGGCCGCCGCTCCGATCCTCCCGAAGGCCACGGAGAAGCCGATGCCGGTCGAGCGCAGGTCGGTCGGGAAGATCTCGGAGAAGGTCGGGTAGGCCGAGATCCAGCTGCCGGTCGCGCAGAAGTTGGCCACGACGAAGGCCCAGACGACGCCCGTCGCGCTGCCGGCGGCGGTCGCCGCGCCCATGCCGAGCATCGAGGCGGCGGCCAGCGCGTAGAAGCCGGTGACGGTGACCTTGCGACCGAGGCCGTCCAAGGCCCAGGCGGCAAGCAGTCCGCCGGCGACCGCGCCGAGGTTGCCGACCAGGAAGAACCAGGGGACTCTCGCCTCGGCGATGCCGACCTTGGGCAGGACGACGAGGGGCAGGAAGGCGAAGATGCCGTAGTAGCCCGAGGCCTCCGAGAAGTCGAGCAGGCAGCCGAGGGCCAGACGGGCCGGG
Organism: Elusimicrobiota bacterium; assembly: GCA_028869495.1. Lineage (GTDB taxonomy): Bacteria > Elusimicrobiota > Elusimicrobia > UBA1565 > UBA9628 > GWA2-66-18. The sequence goes on from JAGWRY010000086.1 coordinate 5,640, forward strand.
TGATGCTTGACGAGGAGCCCCAGCTGGGTCCAGAAGCCGGGCGCCGTGTCGGTCGCGACGGCGGCCGCGTCGGAGAAGTCGCGCCGGTCGCCGGCGATCTGCTCGACGGCGGCCCAGGCCTCCGCCTTGCGCCCGCGCTTGAGCAGCCAGCGCGGCGACTCGGGGAGCACGCGCCGCGCCCAGAGGGTGAAGACGGCGATCACGGCGCCGAAGGCGAAGGCCAGGCGCCAGCCGAGGGTCGGCGGCAGGCGGTTGATGAGGAGCCCCGTGATCAGCGCCGCGGCGATCGCGCCGAGCGGCCAGAAGTTCATCACTGAGGCGTTCGCGCGGCCGCGGAAGCGGGCCGGGATCAGCTCGCTGATGGCCGAGTTGACGGCCGAGTACTCGGCGCCGACGCCGATCGCGGTCAGGAAGCGCAGGACCAGGAACGAATAGTAGCCGGGCGCGGCGGCCGAGGCCAGCGTGAACCCGGCGTAGAGGGCCAGCGTCACCAGGAAGAGCTTGCGGCGCCCGTAGCGGTCGGCCAGGTAGCCGAAGAAGAGGGCGCCGATCATGATGCCGATGAGCCAGACGGTGACCAGCAGGGAGCTCTGGAAGGCGCTGATCTTCCACAGGTTCTTCAGGAGTCCCAGCACGTTTCCGATGATGTTGACCTCGAAGGCGTCCAGGAGCCAGGCGATGCCCAGGGCCAGCGTGATCCGGGTGTGGAACGGCCGCCAGGAGAGGCCGTCCAGCCGCCCGCCCAGTTCCGCCAGGAGTCCGCCGCGTCCGTCATTGAGTCCGGTCTTCATGGTCATCCCTCCGTCAGAAGTCGTAGCGCAGGACGGCGTTGTAGCTGCGGTCGATCAGGGTCTGCGGCCCGCCGTGGTGGGCGAGCAGGCGCTGATAGTCGAACTCGGTGATGAGGCTGGCGCCGCCGCCCAGGTCCGTGACGAGGCCGGGCACGAACTCCTCCTCCCGGGCGTCCTCGCCGACGTAGTTGGCCGTGCTGTAGTTGAAGCGCGCGTTCATCCGCCGGCAGACCTGCCAGCGGGTGCCGGCCAGCCAGTAGACCGCCGAGTCGTAGCCGCGCCGCCCGAGCGGGTGGGCGGCGTCGTCGCGCTCGCCGTTCTGGTTGAGGACCTCGACGTAGCTGATCGACGGCCCCCAGGTCAGCGTCAGGTCGGCGGCCTCCTGGGAGAGCTTGAAGCCCGCGGCCGTGGTCGTGGTCCGGTCGACGACGGCGTTCAAGGCCGAGAGCCCGAGGGCCAGCGAGCGTCCCTCGCCGAAGGTCCAGGTCGGGACGACGCGGGCCGTCGCGGTGTTGCGGCGCTTGGCGAGCGGGTCGCTGACCACGTCGCGGCCGTCCAGGGAGCCGTTGACCGTGCCGCTGTTGGGGAAGAACTGCGCCGAATAGCCGACCGAGAGCTTCGGCGCGAGGCTTCGCGTCCCGACCCACTCGACGCCGTAGTCGGGCGCGAGCTTGAGGCCGTTGAAGTACTGGATATCGCCGAAGAAGGAGTCGTCCCAGAGGAGGCCGACCTTCCGGTAGAACCGGCCGACGTCGAGGCGCCCGTAGGGCGTCTTGCGGTAGGCGTAGAGCTCCTGGAACCAGACGTTTGAGGTGAAGAAGGGCCGCAGCTTGGTGTCGCGCAGGCGCAGCTGGCTGTGCAGGCCGGTCTTGCCGTCGGGCGAGGCCATGTCCATGTTCAGGATGAAGGCGTAGAGGTCGAAGTTGTTCGAGCCGCCGGGATAGGCGGGGGCGTAGCCGAAGAGGTACACGGAGCCCGACAGGGCCAGCGAGCCCTTGGACGTCGTCACGTAGTTCTTGGCCGGCACGTCGGCCGGGGCGTCGGCGCGGGCGCGCAGCGGCAGGGGCGCCAGACCCGCGGCCAGGGCCAGGCGCAAGAGGGCGGTTCGTCGGGCGGTCATCCGGATGTCTCCTGTTCGCGGGCCCCTGCGGCGAGGCCCGGCGATGCAGGTCTGTCCCGAGACCTCGCGGTTCGTTACATGGCGACCTAATGGGCCGCGACCTTGGCGGGGTCCTTCGCTCACGCGCGATGCAGAGACTTAAGCACCGTGGGGAAACCGGGCCGGCCGTCCTGGTCCGCCGGAGGGAAATGGCTTCCGGCGTAGAACGACTTTCGGTCGGGCGTGAGGAAGACGTTGTTCGGCCAGCCGCCGGCTCCGGTCATGATCTCGGTCGCCAGCATGTAGACTTCGTCCACGTCCAGGCGCTGTTCCCGGTCGATAGGAAGATCGGCTTGTGCTCGCGCCGGGCTTTCGCGAACGCCTCCGGCCCCCGCGGATACCAGTCCGCCGGGTTGTGGGCGTGCATCAAGAGATAGGGATCGCGGCTGCCGATCAGCCGGTTCGTGAAGGACACTCGCCGGCGGCGCCCGCGGCGACGGAAGCCGCCGCGACGGTCGCGGCGGTCAGCAGCGCCGCCAGCTTGGGGCGGGCGATCCCGCTCATGCGTCTTCCTCCGCCGCGCCCGGGGTCATGGCGGGCATTATTCCTGCGCCGGCCGCAAGCGCGCGAAGCCGCGATAGAGGAGAGCGTCGTAGACGATCTTCACCCCTCCCGCCAGGAAGAACGGCGCGCTGAACAGCGCCGGAACGGCCAGCAGGAGCCCCGCCAGATAGGGCGAGAGCGCCGCTCCGGCCGCGCGGGCGGCGCCGGTGACTCCCGCGGCCGCGGAGCGCTCGTCCGGATCGACCACGGCCATCGTGTAGGACTGGCGGGTTGGAACGTCCATCTGCGAGATGCTGAAGCGCAGTAGCAGCACGGCGGTCGCCAGCCCGAGGTTCGGCATCAGCGGCACCAGGATCAGGAGGACGTTGGAGGGGACGTGCGTGAAGACCATGGTGCGAATCAGGCCGATGCGCCGCGCCAGAGAGGCCGCGGCCAGCGCGGACGCCCCGGCAAGGATGTTCGCTCCGAAGAAAATGGCGCCCAGCGTCGCGGGCGAGGCGCCGAAGCGCGCGTGGAACCAGTACACCGCGATGCTCTGCACGACGAAGCCGCCCCCGAAGGCGTCCAGGGCGAACAGGGAGGAGAGCGTGAACACGACTCCCCGGGAGCGATGCAGGCCCAGGCGCCGCGGTTCGGCCGCGCTCCGGCTTCGCGGCGACGGCTCCGTCGCCCCGCTCAGGCGCAGGGGCAGAAGGGCCAACAGCAGGCCCAGCGCGGCGTAGACGAGGATGACCGCGCGCAGGCTCTCCGCCGCCGGCCAGCCCAGCGTCTGCAGCAGGCCGACCGCGCCGCCGCCCGCGAGGGCGCCCGCGGCGGCGGCGACGGAGCCGGCGAGATTGTACCAGGCAAAAACCGCCGTGCGGTCGCGTCCCGGCACGACCTGCGCCAAGATCGCCTGCTCGACGGACGCGAACGGCCCGACCTCCTTGCCGCTGGGACTGATGACGCCGACCGCGGCGGCGGCCAGAAGCAGCCGGTAGTTCCGGCTCAGGCCGAAGACGGCGCCGGCCAGGACCATCAGGAGGGCGCCGAGAATCAGCATCCGGCGCCGTCCCAGGCGGTCCGCGGAGGTGGTGATCCACAGCGAGACGGCGGCGTCTCCGGCCAGCGTCATGGTCAACAGCAGTCCGATCCGCGGCGCGGGCAGGCCGATCCGGGCCAGATACAGCACCAGGACGACCGAGATCAGGCCGCAGGCGAAGAGGCGGAGCGAGCGCGTAAGGAAAAGGAGGCGGGCGTCGCGGCCCAGCCCGCGCAGCGCGGACGCGTGCGGGAGCGGCGCCTTCATGGACGCCGGGGAGCCCGGCCCGCCGTCGCGTCGTGCGCGACGAAGCGCATGACCCGAAGCAGGGGGCGGCCGCCCGCGTCGGCGAGGGGGAAGTAGGCCAGGCCCGTCTCGGGGTCCGTCGCGACGCTGTGCGCGTCGGGTCCGACCCAACCGCGCCACAGCCGCCGCGTGCGCGCGCCGCGCACGGAGAACACCGCCGCCGTGCCGCCCTCGCCCGCGACGTAGAGAAGCCCGCGCGCGGGGTCCAGGGCCAGGACGTCGGGGTCGGGGCCGACCGAGTCGACCTGCGCGACGCGCAGGTCCGGCAGGGAGAGGGTCAGCAGGCGCGCGTTCCCGTCGCAGGCGACGAACGCCTTCCGGTCGGCGTCGTCGACGAGCAGGCCGTGGTTGTGCGCGCAGCCGGGCGGCAGGGGGATCCGGCCGACGAGCCTCAGCGTGCGCGGGTCGATCACCGCCAGTTCGCGGCGCGTCTGCACGTTGACGAGCACGCGCCGCCCGTCCGCGTCGTAGGCGCTGTTGCCGGCCTCTCCGCCCAGCGGCAGGGTCTTCAGCACGCGCGGAGGCTCGCCGCCGATCATCGTCTCGCGGCCCCCGCGCTCGTTGGAGACGAACAGGCGGCGCAGCGGCGGGACCCAGGCGCTGCCGTCGGGGAAGCCGCCGGCGGGCAGGTCGGCGACCGTCTTGAGGTCGGCGAGCCGCAGAGCCCGCACCCGGCCTCGGCCGAGCGCCCGGCCGTAGAACCCGCCGGTCGTGCTGACGAAGGCGAGCCCGCTCTCCGGGGCCAGCGTGATTCCGGTGGCGCCGGGGAAGCCGGGCAGATCGGCGACCACTCGCCTTCTCCTCGCGTCGTAGACCAGCACCCGGCCGGCGCCCATCCGGCTGATATAGAGACGCCCAGCGGCGGCGTCGAAGGCTTGGTAGTCGAAACGCCCGGGCGGACCCGGCAAGGGCAGGTCGGCGACCCGCGCCAAGCCGGCCGGGCGGCGCGCGGACGGGAGCGTCCGCGCCGCGGCCGGCGTCCGGCACCAGAGCGGCAGGAGCGCCGCCGCGATGAGGAGACGGGCCGTCAAGAGGTCGGGCCGCGGGATGCGGACGCGCTCATGGCTGTCGCTCCCGCGCGGAGTCGAGCGCGGTCCTGAGCCCGGCGGCGAGCGCGGAGGCTTTCCCGACGCCCCAGAAATGCAGGAACATGACCCGGGGGCTCTCCATGATCATATGGTTGTGGATGGCGACGACGTCGATTCCGGCATGCCGCAGCGCGCGCAGTACGTTCTGCAGTCGGCCTTGACGGACGGCGAAGTCGCCGTCGACGACGGCCTTCTCTTCGCTCCCGACGAAGGTCGCCGCGGTATGGACTCCCATGGCGCCCCCGAGCTCGCGGCCGTCGATTTTCGTCTTGAGGCCGAAAGCGATCGTGTAGACGCCGTGGGCCAGCCGGCCCTTCGCGCCCAAAGCGGCGTCGAGCTTCGCCGGGTCCAGAGAGGTGCGGGACGGGTCTATGTCCGCTTGAACCGTCGGGCCTGCGGCGCCGATGGTCTTCTTGAGCTCGGCGAACACCGCGCCGACGCCGCGAGCCAGCGTCTCTTGATCTCCGGCTCCGCCGATGTGCATGAACATCACGCGCGGGGAATCCCACAGGAAGTGGTTGTGGAGCGCCGTGACCTCCAGCCCGTGGTCGAGGGCCGCGCTCATGACGGGATTGACCTGGTTTTCGAGCAGGACGATGTCGCCCATGACCAGCGCGCGGCGGCCCGTCGTCGTGAAGGCGGCCCAGGCGGTCAGACCCATCGCGGGCGTGATCCGGACCCCCGCCACGGTCTCCTTGATGTCCGCGCGCGGGTAGACGACTTTGAAGACGCCGTCCTTCTTGTCGAGCGTCCCCTTGAGGCCCGTCTCGGCCTCGATCCGGGCCGTGTCCAGTTTTACGTCCGCCGCCCGCGACGCCGCGACGGCCGGAGCCGCGCCGAGAAAGAGCGCCAACGCCAGTGATGAGGTCATGAGGTCTCCAGTCCTTCGAGTTTGTTTTTGTTATCCGAGCCTGTATTTGTTATCGGCGGAACGGGTTCAGCGCCTTTCCTCCGCCGCCAGGGCCGCGTGCAGTCCGTCGAAAAACGCGATGCCGGCCTTCAGGCGAGGCGCGTCGTCGCGATGCGTCCGGCAGAGTCCGCGGACGGCGAGCGCCACGCCCGGGGCTTCCGGCCGCGAGAACTTCCGGTCTTTGAGGTCGATGTCGTGGATGATCTCGGCGAGCGGCGCCACGCCGGGCGCCGCAAGCGATAGGCGGCGGACGAGGGTCTCGAAAGTGCACCAGTCGCCGAAGTGCGTGAATTCGGCCTCGGGCATGTCGAAGCGGAGCTCCTTTCGCCGGGCGGCGTAGGGAGGGGCGACGAACTTGAATTTCGCTTGGGGATCGACGAAGCGCCGCACCAGCCAGGCCGAGGCCAGGCGGTCGACGTGAGGAGACGTCCGCGTGACCCAGGTGAACCCCCGGAGTTCCGTCGTCGACAGGGTCGGCGGCGGAGCAGGCGGCTTGCGGGCCGCGGCGGCCTTGACTCGTTCGAGGAGCCGCTGTCCTTCCTTGAGGGCCTTGTCGGCCGCGTCCTTGCTCGGGACGCGGAAGAAGTCGATCCTTGCCAGGCGCTCGCGTTCGGCCCGGCAGATCGACCAGCGCCGCAGCAGCTTGTCGAGCGCGTCTCCTGTGACGTGGCCGCCGCTCAAAACCGTTTCCAACTCGTCGGCGAATTCCCGAACGTTCGCTGCGAGCCGCGAATAGTCCTTCGAGCGGGCCGCTTGGAAGCTCCGGACGATCTGACGGTCGTCCCTCCCCGCCACGGACGCGGCGGAGAAGACGCTCGCCGCTCCCCCGGATTGGACGATCTCTTTTCTCAGCCAATCGAAATCTTCGCGGCAGGCCGCGGTGTCGGGGAGAATGTAGATCGACTTCTTGACCGGCAAGGCGCCCAGTGCCTGCAGTTTCCGCCAGATCTTGACCCGAAGATTGGACGGCTTGTCGGGAAGCTGGTGGGCCAGGAGGAGCCAGCGCGGCGATTTCATTGTAACAAACATACAAAGTAACGAGCGTTAATTCCAATCTCTCCATTCCCCGCGGGAGAGATGTCCTCGAGCGCGGCGGGGCGGGAGGATAATGATAAAATCCAGCGCAGAATGAATCCGACGAAAACGCAGCTCGAGTCCATAAGCCGGCGCAGCCCCGAAGCCTTGACGGCACTTGTCGACGAGAATCTGCCGATTCTTCTGGCGGGAGCGCTGGCCATAGGCCTCCCGCGCGCCGACGCCGAAGAAGTCGTCCAGGAGACATTCGTGTCCTTCCTGTCCGCCCTGGACCGTTTCGAGGGCCGCTCCAGCGTGCGCACCTACCTGTTCGGCATCCTGTATCACAAGGCCGCGCACCTGCGCGCGAAGTCCCGCCGCGAGACCGGAGCCGACGACATCGAGGCGGTCGTCGAGGCGCGCTTCAACGCGAACGGGACCTGGGCGAGGCCGCCGCGCGGCCCCGAGGCCCAAGCGCTCGACGGGGAGTTCCGGGCCTGGGTCGAGCGCTGCGCGGAGGGGCTTTCCGAGGATCAGCGCGCTGTTTTTTTCCTCAAGGAGGTCGAGGGCGAGGCTCCGGAGGCGATCTGTAACGCTTTGGGCGTCTCGGCGACCAACTTGCGGGTGCTCCTGCACCGCGCCAAGCTCAAGCTTCGCGAGTGCCTGGAGCGCAACTGGGAGAAAGCGCCGCGATGATGGGGATGCCGTCCTGCCGGGACATGACGCGCCTGCTGACCGCCGAGGGCGAGGCGGGCTGGGGGACGTGCGCGCTCATGGCGCTGCACCTGGCGATGTGCGAGCACTGCTCGCGCCTGGCCCGCCAGCTGAGGCTGATCTCGCGCTCCCTGCGCGAGGCGTGGTCCCCGCGCGCCGCTGCGCCGGAGGGAACGGAAGACCTGCGGCGCCGCGTCATCGAGCGCCTGCGGCGGTCTTGACGTGCCGCTCTGGCTCTGGCGCCTCTTGTGGCCGCTGCGTTCCCGTCTCTCGCCGGGCGCCGAGGTCGGCGGCTGCTTCCCGGACTTCACGCTGAAGGGGCTCGACGGCCGCGCGCATTCTCTCTACGACGCCCGGCCCGGAATCCGCACCGCGCTCTGGCTGACGAACCTTTGCGAGGACTGCCGCGCGAAAATTCCTCTCCTTGAGGAGCTCGAAGCCGAGTCCGCGGGCCGCTGCCGCGTCCTGGCCGTCAGCATCCTTCCGGTCGACGATCCCCTGCCCGCGCGCGTCGTGCCGGACTGCGGCTTCCCGATCCTTCTCGACCCCGAGGACGTCGTCGGGCGCCGTCTGGGGCAGACGCACCCGCCCGGCGCCTGCCCGATGCGCAACCTCTACCTGCTGGACGGGACGGGGCGCATCCTGTTCAAGCATCATCTCTCCGCGCTGCGCCCGGAGGCTTTCCGCGCCGCGTGGCGCAAGACGCTGTAACGTTCGCGGCCCCGGACTGACCTACTGCCGGACGGTCAGGCCGGACAGGAGGCGGACATGGCGACGCGGCGGCGAACCGGAGCGGTCTTGGCGGGGATTCTTCTGGCGGGGGCGATGCGGGCCTCGGCCGCGCCGCGGAGAGTCTCGAACGCGCTTCTCAACGAGGTCCTGAAGGCCCGCGTCCACGGCGGCCTCGTCGATTACGTCGTGCTCCAGCGGGACCGGCGGCCTTTGGACCGCTGGCTGGACGAGGCCTCGACGGTGTCCCGGGCCGAATTCGCCGCCTGGCCGCGCGACGCGCGGCTTGCGTTCCTCATCAACGTCTACAACGCGACGACCCTGCGCCTGATCGTCGACCACTATCCGGTCGCCTCCATCCGCAAGCTCGGCGCCTGGTGGGACCCGAAGGGCCCCTGGCATCTGAAGGTCGTCCGGTTGTTCGGGAAGACGATGACGCTCGACGACTTGGAACAGGGGATGATCCGTCCTGATTTCCACGAACCGCGCGTCCACTTCGCCCTGGTCTGCGCGGCCAAGGGCTGCCCGCCGCTGCGCTCCGAGGCCTACGACGGCGCGCGGCTGGACTCCCAGCTGAACGATCAGGAGCGGAGTTTCCTGGCCCAGTCCTGGAAGAACCGCGCCGACGCCGCGACCCGCACGGCGTACCTGTCGCCGATCTTCAAGTGGTACATGGCCGACTTCGGCGGCACTAAGGAGGCGGTGCTGGCGTTCGTGAAGAAGCGCCTGGCGGTGGGGACGGACTGGGGTGTGTCCTGGACGGACTACGACTGGTCGCTCAACGAGAGCGGGAAATGAAGAAGGCGCTCGCCGCCGCGCTGGCCTGGACCGCCGCGGCGGGGCCCGCGGGCTGGGCCGCCTATGTCGGGCTCTACGTGCTGGCCTGCGTGGCCTTCCTGCCCGGATCGGTGCTGACCTTGGGCGCGGGGGCCGCCTTCGGCCTCTGGACCGGCTTTCTGCTGGTCTCGGCGGGTTCGACCCTGGGAGCCTGCGCGTCGTTCCTGGTCGGCCGCTACTTCCTGAGGGATTGGGTCTCGAAGAAGCTTCAGGCCGTTCCCGTCTTCGCCGCGATCGCCGCGGCCGTCGGGCAGGAGGGGGGCAAGGTCGTCTTCCTGACGCGCCTGTCGCCGGTCCTGCCCTTCAACCTTCTCAACTACGGCTACGGCCTGACGGAGGTCGGGCTCGGCGAGTACGCGCTGGCTTCCTGGCTTGGGATGATGCCCGGAACGTTCCTGTACGTGTACCTGGGCGCCGCGGCGGGCG
>JAGWRY010000087.1 GCA_028869495.1 Elusimicrobiota bacterium
CGGCAACCGCGCCTGCCCGGCGGACCTGCTGGCGGAGCTCGCGCGCAGTCCCGACTGGGCGGTGCGCGCGGCCGTCGCCGGCAACCCCGCCGCGCCGGCGGACGCTCTGGCCGAGCTCGCGCGCGACCCGGTCGGATCCGTGCGCCTGTACGCGTCGCTGAACCCGTCGCGTCCGGGCGCCGCGTCGGGGGGGGCGCGGTGAGGTCCTGGACGCACTCCCTGGCCGTGCCGGTCGCGGCGTTCAGCGCCTTGCTCGGGATCGCGGCGATGGTCAGCGGGGCGATGGCCGACGCCGACCAGGAGAAGCGTCGGCGGGCCTCGGCGGCGGGCGTCGGCACCCGGCGCGGACTGGCGCGCGCGCTCGTGCCGACGCAGGGACCGGCGAGCGGGCGCGACTGCGCCTACTATCAGGAGCGCGACGCCGGCGCCCCGCTGGGCGGGGCGTTCTCCGGGGGACAGGACGACCCGGACGCGGGCGGGACTTTCGCCGCGCACGACAGCGGAGTCTTCCTCGTCGAGGACGCCGCGGGCGGCCGCGCGCTGGTCTGGCCGGACCCGTCCGCCGTCGGCTTCGTCGAAGGCTGGAGCGAGCGTCCGAACTCGGACGGCTCACCGCGCGTCGTCTCGGAGCGCGCGCTGGCCGACGGCGCGCCGGTCGAGCTGACGGGCCCGGCCGGGTCCTACGCGCAGATGATGGCGGCGATGGGCGCCGGCGCCGAGAACCTGCCGCCCGACGTCCTGCGCGCCCTGCAGACGCGCCCGGACCTGCGTGCGCTTCCCTGCTACTGGCCCGGACCGCAGGGCCTGACGGTCCGGGAGATCCCGTCCGGCGGCCCGAGCTGGGGCGACCAGCCGATGAGCTCGACGCCGCAGTACCTGTTCGCCTTCGGCTGCTTCGTCCTCTCGGCGCTGATGATCTTCGCGGCGGTCCTGCGCGTTCTTTAGGACGCCGACGCATGAGCGAAACCTCGGAACCCTTCCTGACCCACATCCCCGCCCGCCTGGACCGTCTGCCGTGGAGCCGCTTCCACTGGCTGATCCTCTTCGCCCTGGGCATCACCTGGATCCTGGACGGCCTCGAGGTGACCCTCAAGGGCGCCATCAGCGGCGTGCTGCAGATGCCGCAGGTGATGAACCTGACCCCGGAGCAGATCGGCTCCATCGCGTCTTTCTATCTCACCGGCGTCGTCCTGGGCCGCTACTTCGACACCGTCGGGCGCCGTCCGATGATCTCCGCCACCTACACCGTCTCCGCCCTGCTTCTGGCGGCCACCGGCTGGCTCTTCACCAAGGGCGCTCTCTCGGCCGCGAGCCAGACCGCGCTGTGGTCGGTCATCTTCTTCTTCGCCTCGGCGGCCGCCAGCGCGCTCTTCGTCGCCCTGGGCACCGCGGTCGGCGGCGTCGTCGCGCCCTGGCTCTTCGGCGCGCTGGTGGGCTCGGGCTCGCGCGGCGAGGTGTTCTCGGGCTACGTCGCGGCGGCCGCGCTGATGCTGGCGGCGGCCGTCGTCGAGCTCCTTTTCGGCGTGAAAGCGGAGCAGGCCAGCCTGGAGAGCATCGCCGAGCCGCTCTCGGCCGGCTAGCCGGGAAGGACGCTCCGACGTCGCGGGCCGCCATCACGTCGAGATCGGCGTGCGGGTCGAGGGCGTCGTCGCGCGCATCGACGCGCATCCGTTCGACCACGACTACTGCTTCGACCTCCCCACGGAGCGCCGCACGGACTGGGAGGTGCGCCCGGTCCAGAAGATCGCGATCCTGCCCTGAGCGGGGGGGGCAAAAAAACCGCCGTTCGGCCGTTTTTTCGCCCCGCGGGCGCTGGGCCGTTCGGTCTATAATCTTTCTAGGCCCAACGGAACCCCACCCCGTCCGGAGATGAGCATGAAAGCGTTCGCCGGCCTCGCCCTCCTCGCCCTCGCCGCCGCCGTTCCCGCCTCCGCCTTGGATTGGACCCGCGATCCCGTCGCGCAGACGCGCGCGCGTCTCTCCGCGGCGCCGGTCTCGGCCGCGTTCGCGGCGCCGGACTCGCGCCGCGGCGGCGGAGGCTCGGGCGGCGGAGTCGTCGGCCGGTTCGACTCCTACGTCTTCTCTCTGGAGTGGGAGCCGTCCTTCTGCGCGGGCAAGTCGAGCCTGCCCGAGTGCGCGGCCCTGAACGCGGGCTCCTTCGGGGCGACGAACCTCTCCCTGCACGGGCTGTGGCCCGACCAGAGCTCCGACTCCTCGCACAGCTACGGCTACTGCGGCGTGGACCCGCAGACGCGCTCTCTCGACCGCGGCTCGACGTGGTGCCGGATGCCGGCGCTGAACCTGTCGCCGTCGACGCTGGACGCGCTGACGCCGGCGATGCCGGGGACCGCGTCCTGCCTGGAGAACCACGAGTGGTACAAGCACGGCTCCTGCTCGGGCTACACGCCGGACGAGTACTTCACGCGCGCGGCCGGCCTGGTCGACGCGGTCGCGGCGTCCTCGTTCGGGCAGTGGGTGACCGCCCACGTCGGGCAGACGGTCTCGGACTCCGACTTCCGCAGCGCTTTCGAGTCCTACTTCGGGACGGGCAGTTCCTCCTACGTCTCGCTGCTCTGCACGAACTCGATGCTGCTCGACGTGCGCATGCACCTGGCGACGCCCCTGCAGGACGCGTCGAGCCTGCCGCAGATGCTCCTGTCCGACTCGGGGCAGGACAAGTGCCCATCGTCGTTCTCGATCCCCGCGCCGAACTGAGCGGCGCCTAGGCCGCGAAGTCGGAGACGGAGAGCGCCCGGAACGGGTAGGCCGCCGGCGCGGGCGCCGCGTCGTCGGCGGCGGGCGTCGAGACGAGGCTGACGACGCTGTCGCTGCGCAGTCCCGGGCGCAGGCCGAGGAGCTCCAGCGTCTTCAGGCCGAGCCAGGCCAGGAGCCACGGGACGGGCACGAACAGGACGCTCCGTCCCATGGAGCGCGACAAGACCTTCAGGACGCCGGCGAAGGTCGTCGGCTCCGGGCAGGCGGCGGCGATCGGCCCGCCGGGCGGGGAGAGCTCGCCGGAGGCCAGCGCCTCGATCAATTTCCCCAGGTCGTCGACGTGGGTGGTGCGGTGGGGCTGCCGCCCCGAGCCGATCAGAGGGATGACCGGGAAGCGGCTCATCAGCTCGCGCATCTTGCCGACGATGCCGGCGGGACGCTTCGAGTAGATCAGGCCGGGGCGCACGACCGAGGTCCCCGGCCGTCCGGCGCAGGCGGCCTCGACGGCGAGCTTGGCCCGGCCGTAGAGCGAGCGGCAGCCGGCGAAGGCGCTCAAAGACGAGACGAAGACAAACCTCGGGATATTGGCCCGACGCGCGGCCTCCAGAACGGCAAGGCTGCCTTTGACGTTCACGCGCTCGATCTCGGCCGGCGAGACGAGCGCGAAGTCGTACGCGCAGTGGACCAGAGCGTCCGTCTTCTCGCGCGAAAGCGCGTCCGCGAGCGCGTCCGTCCCGGCCTCGTCCAGGGCGGCGAGGTCGCACGAGATCTCGTCCGCGGCGCCGGTCGGGCGCCGGACCAGGCGCAGGACGCGCCATCCCGATTTCTCAAAGCGCGCGGCCAGCTCGCGGCCCAGGTAGCCGGAGGCTCCGGTGATCGCGACGGTCTTCACGCGGGCTCCTTCGCGGCGCGCTCGGCGATGCGGTAGGCGTTGGCCATGATCGTGTAGGTGATCGGGGCGGCGGGGATCGTCGGGAAGGCCGCGGCGTCGACGAGGTGCAGATTCCTAAAGCCCTTCGGCCGCCCCAGGGCGTCGCACTCGCCGTCCTTCGGCGACGCGCTCATCGGGAACGACCCGCCGAAGTGGAAGCCGCGTCCGGGGCCGAGCAGGCGGAACAGCGGCAGGAGGGGGACGCCGCCGAAGGCGCGGGCGTGCTTCAGGAAAGCTCGCGCGGCTTTCCGGGCAAGGGCCTCGGTCGCGGGGGCTTCGGGCGAGGAGAGGCGCAGGCGGTCGCCGTCCGCGCCGCCGGAGACGAGCTCCAGCTCGATGGGTCCGCTCTGGTCGGAATGCAGGTAGCCCTGGAAGATCATGAAGCGGCTTAAGAACGCGCGGGTCGCCGGCCGCGCGGGGGCGGCCAGCGGGCCCAGCAGCTTGGCGATCAAGGTCGAGTAGAAGTCGTTGTAGGCGTAGATCTGGTAGTGGAGGGGATGGGGCGAGAGGGCGGGTTCGTCCCACTCCAGGCTTCCCTGGGTCAAGGTGAACGGCCGCTCGTCGAAGCCGGGGGCGCCGCGAAAGTTCAGGAACGGGACGTGGAAGATACGGCTGTCGCGTAGGCGCGCCCGGGAGAGCCCCAGCGACTTCATCAGGACGCGCGTGCTGGCGATCGCGCCCGCGGCGAGGAACAATTTCCGCGCCTTCAGCGTCGTCCGACTTCCGTCTTTCAAGACGACGGCCGAAACCTCGACCACCCCGTCCGTCCTTTCCTTGACCGACTCGACCCACAGGCCGGGCCGGTAATCGACGGCGCCGTCTCGGCGCAGTCTTTCCAGGCGCGAGGCGGGGTTGTAGATCAGGTCGAACGGACAGCCGGTCAGGCAGCGCCCGCATTCGACGCAGCCGCTCTCCAGGGCGACGCGGGCGCGGCCCCAGGTCAGGCCGCGGGCGGAGAGGGCGGCCTTGCGGCGGTCGAGACGTTTATAAAGGAGGTCCAGCTGAGGCGAGATCTTGGGCAGGGGCCCGTGCCGCGCGGGCAGGGGGAACAGCTCGTCCAAGCCGTCGTGCTCGCCGCAGACGGGCATGAACTCGGCGACCTGGTCGTAGTAAGGCGCCAGTTCTTCATGGCGCACCGGCCAGCCGGCCAGGTCCTCGCGCCGGTACTGCCCGATCGCCGCGCCCCAGACGTTGCCCAGCCCCCCGCGCGCGTGCGACACGTCCAGGTCCGCCCCGTCCCGCTCCAACGTCAGCGGCCCCGCCGCGCGATAGGCGAAGTCCGACCCGAAAACCAGCTTCTTGCCGACCCCTCCGGCCGAAATGTCCACGTTCCCGGCCAGCGCCGCGCGCCGCGCGTCGTCCCATTCCTCGACGGGAATCCGCGTCGCCTCGCGCGCCAGCGCGCGTTTTTCCGGCTCCAGCTCCAGCCCCGGCTCCACGACGACGCACTTCAGCCCCCGCGCCGCCAGCGCCGAGGCCGCCGACACCCCGGCCGGCCCGGACCCGACGACCAGCCTGTCGATGACGGAGTCGTTCATGGCGCGCGACGCCCAGAATAACGGAAACGGCGGGGAGCGTCAAGGCTGGCGTCGGCGGGAAGGGGCGGTTGCTTTGGGCGATGACGAGCGGCACGGCAGATTTCCGCGCTAAAAATTCCTATTTGTTAGAATCCCCGGGATGCGGACGGCCCTCGCCGCGGTTTTTCTTGCTTTGACGGCGCTCTCGGCGCGCGCCGGGACGACCGGGCGGGAGCTCTTCGACGCGCACGACTGCGTCGCCTGCCATCGCGTGGGGTTCCGGGGCGGGGAGGCGGGGCCGGATCTGACCTTGGTCGGGGTGCGGCATGCGCGCGCGTGGATCGCGCTGTGGCTGAAGAGTCCGCACGCCTGGCGGCCGAGCACGCTGATGCCCGAGCAGGGACTCTCGGAGGCGGACCGGGCGGAGTTGGCGACGTTCCTCTCGGAGCAGAAGGGGCAGGCTTGGGGAGAGCGGCGGCCCTGGGACGGGCTCTCCGGGCTCGCCGAGGGAAAAAATATCTACGAGCGAGCGGGCTGCATCGCCTGCCACGGGACTGCGGGGCGCGGCGGTCATCCCAACCCGGGCGCGCTCGGCGGAGTGATCCCGGCGCTGGCGCCGGTGATGGGGACGTACACGGCGGCGGAGCTCGCGGCGAAGATCTCGAACGGCTCGACGCCGACGCCGGCGGGCGCCGCGCCGGCGGCGATCGCGATGCCGGCGTGGAAGGGGATCCTGCGCCCGGCCGAGCTCGACGCGCTGACGCAATACCTGCTGTCTTTGGCCGCGGGTCAACCGAAAACGGACTGGTGACGACATGAGCGACTGGCAAGAGTGGCTGAACCTGATCCTGCGCTGGACGCACGTGATCGCCGGGATCATGTGGATCGGCCAGACCTATCTCTTCAACTGGATGGAGAAGGCCTTCGAGCCGACCAACGGCGCCGACCCCAACATCGCCGGCGAGCTGTGGATGGTGCACGGCGGCGGCTTTTATCTCGTCGAGAAGCAGAAGTGGCCCAAGATCATGCCGCGCACGCTGCACTGGTTCAAGTACGAGGCCCTGATCACCTGGATCTCGGGCTTCCTCCTGCTCGCCGTCGTCTACTGGGCCGGCGCGCCGCTCCAGGACTACGCGGCCCTGATGCCGCGGTGGCAGGCCGTGCTGATCTCGCTGGGCTCCCTCGTCGGCGCGGTCGCCGTCTACCGGATGATCTTCCGCACCCCGCTCGGGCGCTCGGACCTGGTCGGCGGGATCGTCTGGTTCGCTTTGGTCTGGGCCGCGGCCGCGGGCCTCATGCACGTCTTCAGCGCGCGCGCCGCCTACCTGCACGTCGGCGCGATGATGGGCACCGTCATGATGACCAACGTCTGGATGACCATCATCCCCAACCAGAAGAAGATCATGAGGATCACCGAGGCCGGGGAGCCCCCGCGCCCGGAGCTGTCGGCCGCGGCCAAGCGCTGCTCGAAGCACAACACCTACATGTCGGTCCCCCTGATCTTCGCGATGCTGTCCAACCACTACGCGGCGATCACCTTCGGCGGTCCGCATCCGCTGGTCGTCCTGGCCGTCCTGATGGCCGCCGGCGCCGGCGCCGCGCACCTGATCCGGGAGCACGCGTGACCGAGGCCGACGTCTACCGCTGTCCGTCCTGCGGCGCCCCCGCCGACCCGCAGTCGGGCGCCTGCGCGTACTGCGGCGCCAAGCTCGAGCCGGTGCGCTGTCCGTGGTGCTTCGCCTGGACCGACGCGAAGACCGGGAAGTGCCCGCGCTGCGGCGCCGGGGCCGAGCCGCCGGCGCCCGACGCCAAACCCCTCGTCTGCCCGACCTGCCGCCGGCCGGGGCTCTCGACGCGCGTCCTCGGCGACGCGCGCCTGTCGGGCTGCGGGCATTGCGGCGGGCTCTGGGCCGACGTGGTCTCCTTCAAGAGACTGTGCGAGGAGCGCGACGAGCAGACCGCCTACCTGGGCGCCGGCACGCCGCTGGGCTCCGCGGGGCCGGTCGGCGACCCGACGACGCAGGCGATCGTCTACCGCCCCTGCCCGGTCTGCGCCCAGCTGATGAACCGCTTCAACTTCGCCGGCAGTTCCGGCGTCATCCTCGACGCCTGCAAGCCGCACGGCGTCTGGTTCGACCCCGACGAGCTGAGGCGCGTCATCCTGTTCATCCGTCGCGGCGGCCTGGACGACGCCCGCGCGCAGCAGGAGCGGGACCTCGACGAGAAGCGCCGCGAGCTCCAGCGCGCGATCGAGGACGCCGAGTCGGCGCCGACGGCGGCCGGCTACGGCATGGCGCCGGGCCCCGCGGCGGTCCGGGCCGCCGGCGCCCTGCTCGACCACCTGTTCTGACCTTCCGCGCGGCCCCCCTTGACGCCGCGCGCCGCGCGGTCTATCCTTCAAGGGCCTTCCCCCGGGCCCTCATGAAGATCCCCCGCATCCTCCTCGCCGCGGCCCTGCTGGCCTGCGCCCCGTCGGCCTTCGCTCAGGGGGAGGCGGCGTCGGCCGAGGTCTCCGTCGAGCCGCCCGAGCCGCTCGAGGCGGCTCCGGCGCTGGCGCCCCTGTCGGCCGCCGTCGCGACGTCGGCGTCCTCCCCGTCGGGCCCGGGCGCCGCGTCGAACAAGTCGTCCGGCGGCGCCGGCCCGAACCTGCCGTCCTTCTCCGGGCCCTCGACGCCGCTCTCGCCCGGCATGACGCCGCCGCCGCCGATGTGCGGCGGGCCCGAGAAGCAGGCGCTCGACAAGATCACGACCGAGAACATGATCGAGGCCCAGAAGGGACAGCAGAAGCTCAGCGAGGTCAACGAGGCGCGCGACGCCGCGGCCGCGCACTACAACGCCCTTTTCGAGCAGCAGAAGCTGGAGCTGGCCCCGCTGGAGTTCGAGTTGAGGAAGCTGCAGCTGCAGGCGAGCATCGACGACGCCAAGGACAAGGCCGACCTCGAGGCCAAGAACGACCGGCTCGAGCGCCTGAAGCTCGACAACGACATCGCGCGCGCGGCCGTGGACGCCGCGCAGGTCAAGGCCGACGCCGAGAAGCTGCAGATGGACGTCGCGATGCGCAAGCTCGACTTCGAGAGCCGCAAGCTGAAGATCGCCGCCGAGGTGGCCGACAGCAAGACCGTCGCGCTGAAGGCCGACCTGGACCTGCGCGCGAAGAAGGAGGAGTGGAAGTCGCAGGCCAACCGCGACCCCGACTACGAGGCCCAGCCGTTCAAGGACGGCGTGCTGACGATCTCCGACCGCCGCATCGCGCTCGACGGGCCGATCGTGACCGGCGTGGCCGACTACGTGACCGACCGCATCCATTACTTCAACAACAAGAGCTCGACCGAGCCGATCTTCATCGTGATCGACCGCTGCCCCGGCGGCTCGGTGATGGAGGGCTACCGGATCGTCAAGGCGATCCAGGCCAGCCGCGCCCCGGTCAGCGTCGTCGTCAAGTCGTACGCGGCGAGCATGGCGGCCGTCATCGCGACGCTCGCGCCGCACTCGTACGCGTACCCGAACGCGATCATCCTCCACCACCAGATCATGAGCTTCTCGTTCGGCAACCTGACCGAGCAGAAGGAGCAGCTCGCGGACCTGAAGAAGTGGTACAGGCGCCTGTCGGCGCCGGTCGCCGCGAAGATGGGCATCAGCCTCGACCAGTTCACGAAGGAGATGTATCAGCACAACTCCGACGGCAACTGGGAGGAGTTCGGCGACAAGGCCGTCAAGCTGAAGTGGGTGGACCACGTCGTGCGCGAGATCCGCGAGACCGGCATCGTCAAGCAGCCCGGGGACGCGGCCCCGACGCCGATGTCCGCGATGTTCGGTCTGAAGGAGGAGGTCGACCACGACGGCAAGCGCTTCATGCGCCTGCCGCGCCTCCAGCCCTACGACGCGTACTGGATCGACAATCAGGACGGCTACTACCGCTGAGTCTCGCCCCGCGCCGGCGCGGCGCCTCGCGCTGGCCGTCCTCTTGACCGCGGCCGCGTTCCCGGCGCGCGCCGCCCGCCCGGAAGGGGCGGACGCTCTCCTGGACGCGGCGCGAAGCGCCCTGGACGCCGGCCGCCGCGCCGAGGCGCGCAGGGAGCTGGAACGCGCCGCGGCCCTTCCCCTCGACGCCGCGCGCCTGACGCGGCTGATCGGCCTCTATGAGTCCGTTCCGGACTACTGTCTCGCCGCCGACGCCGGACGGCGTCTGGTCCGCCGCACCGGGGGTGCGAGCGCGCTCATCCTGTACGCGGACGGGGCCGCCTACTGCGGCCGCCGCGCGCGCGCCGCCGCGGCCTTGGAAAAGGCCTTCGCCGAGACCTCCAAGCCCGAAGACCTGGATCAGATCGCCTACCTGTTCCTCTACGACGGACGTCCCGCCCGCTCCGTCGCCGCCTCCGACCGCTATCTGAGGCTGACGCCCGGGGATCTCTGGCATTGGGCGCGTCGCGCGCGCGCTTGCGCGCAGGCCGGGGACGCCGCCGCCGCGCGCGCGGCGCTGGCGCGCGAGCGCGAGTTCCTGAAGGACCCGCGCGCGCTCTGTCGCGGGCTGGCGAGCCCGACCGCGTACGATCGGGCCCGGGACGGGCTGGTCTGGCCGGCGGCGCAGGACGGGTTCGGGACGCCGGAGCTGCGGCGCGCCTGCCGAGAGACCTCGCTTGCCGTCGTGGCGCGGGCGCTCGACGACTGCGCCGGCCGTCCCGCCGTCCTCTCGCACGCCGGCCTGATCGCCGGGGCTCTCGGGGACGACGGGCTGGAGCGGCGGGCTCTGTCGGCCGCCGTCGCGGCCGGGGCGGACGACCCGGACA